>CBDTXZ010000072.1:0-13833 GCA_965364515.1 uncultured bacterium | reverse complement strand
GAGATGTTCGATATCCCGGCCCTGCGGGGCGGTGTGAGCAGCGTTGACGGACGGATCTTCAAGCTTCGGGGGACCTACACCGTGCGGGTCATCGACCCGTCCGCAGCCGTGAGCTGCTCGGTCGAATTCCTCGACTTCGAGTTGAACCTCGAGCTCCGCTTGGACGGTCTCCGATGACCAGATCTCGAGTCAGTCAACCGGGTAGCTGACACTCGTAGCGATCCCACCGCGCACGTTCTGAGTCAACGTCACCGAGATGTCTGACACCTGGTCGCCGAGGCCGGCGATGTGATCGTGTACTTCCTTGACCAGGTGCTCGGCGAAGATCCGCCGATCCCGGAAGGTCACCAACCAGAGTTTCAACGATTTGGACTCGATGGCGTGGGTGCGTGCGACGTAGCTGATCGTCGCCCGATAGACATCCGGCTGGATGCCCTCGACCGCAGGGCACAGTGCCTGGAGCTCGTCGGTGGTGAACTCCACGCGGACCGGCGATTCGACGGCGAACGTGTCGAGCCGGCCGTACTCGTCGGGTGTCACGCTGCGGCCGAGCATGGGGGAGTCGGACATGCTGCAAGGCTAGGTCGACCGGTACGCCATCGAGGCACCGCCCGGATCAACGGTGCCTCGACGAGTTCCTCGATCAGGTCAGCCCGCCATGGTCTCCAGCTTTGCGATGTTGGCATCCACTTCCTTGAGCGCACGGCGTGTGACCGTGGCGATCGATGGTGGGAGGCTCGCGGTGAGAGTGTCCTCGAGCTTCTTCTTCGCGTGGTGCTCACCGGCGAGAGCAGCCGCTGCCAGGCCGCGATCACCCTGGAGAACCTCACGAACGTTGAGCCAGGAGCGGTGGAGCGCACCTGCTGCGGTGCCGTCCTCGTCGAGCGTCCGCGGCGACATGCTCTCATCCATGGCGACCCGGATGATGTCGCCGGCCGTCTTGCGACGCTGGGCTCCCATCGCCATGAATTGCTGCTGCATCGGGCTGTCGGCCTTTGCTGCCGCGGCTCTGAATCCCCGGACCCCGTCGACGAGGGTCTCGATGACGGCGTCGACTTCCGTAGTGGACTCCGTGAGTGCGGCACGAATGTCGGCGGTGGAGCTCGCAGCGGTGGTGCCGTCGAGCGTCGATATCTGATGTATGCCCTGATGGACTCCCGTCAGGCTTGGCATGTTGGATCACGTCCTGATGTTCGGCTTCGGTCGACAGAGTCTTCCCGCAGCCCCTGGCTTCTAAACCGTCGACACCGTCGTAGAGTCGGATCCACAGGAGAGGAGTGGCGTTTGTTCACCGAAGAACACCGACAGTTCCGCAAGGTCGTCGCAGAGTTCATCGAGAACGAGATCAACCCGAACGTCCCGCACTGGGAGGCGGAGGGGATGATGCCACTCCACGACATCTTCGGGAAGATGGGCTCGCTCGGAATGCTCGGGCTGGAGTACTCGTCGGAATATGGCGGCGGAGACGCCGACCACTTCTTCACGGTCGTACTCGCAGAGGAGTTCGGCAAGGCCGCTCACGGCTCGATCGGGATGGCGCTGGGGGTGCAGACCGACATGGCGACACCGTCACTGCATCGGTTCGGGACCGAAGAGCTCAAACAGAAGTATCTGGCCCCCGCGATCCGAGGAGAGATGGTGGCAGCGGTCGCGGTCACCGAGCCCGACGCCGGCTCGGACGTCGCTGCGATCCGCACGAAGGCGGTCCGAGACGGTGATGAGTGGGTGATCAACGGCTCGAAGATGTACATCACCAACTCGCTGCAGGCCGATTGGCTCTGCGTGCTCGTGCGAACCTCCGACGAGGGCGGGTATGCCGGAATGAGCCAGATCGTCGTGCCGACCGACACCCCGGGCTTCGAGGTCTCGAAGAAGCTCGACAAGCTCGGGATGCGGGCGTCGGACACCGGTCTGTTGTCGTTCACCGACATGCGGGTGCCGGTCGCGAACACGATCGGGACGGTCGGCGCCGGGTTCCAGCAGCAGATGGCACAGTTCGTGATCGAGCGGATGTGGGCGGCCTATTCGGCGGCTGCCGGCTTCGAGAAGGCCCTCCACCTCACGCGCGACTACTTGCGGGAACGACACGCCTTCGGCAGGCCGCTCTTGAAGAACCAGTACCTTCAGTACCGGCTGTCGGAGCTGGCCGCCGAAGTCGATCTGCTCAAGCACTACAACTACACGATCGCCGCCAAGCACGAGCGTGGCGAGGACGTCACCCGCATGGCCACGATCGCCAAGCTCAAGGCCGGCCGTTTGGGGCGAGAGGTGGCCGACTGGTGCCTCCAGTTCCACGGTGGCATCGGCTACATGGAGGAGACGTGGACGTCGATCTTCTTCCGTGACCAGCGGCTGGGTGCGATCGGTGGAGGCTCGGACGAGACGATGCTCCAGGTCCTCGCTCGGATGGACGGCTACTGGATGTGATTCGCGATCGACCCTGGGCCCATCACGGGGTCCCGGTCGCGGGGTCCTCGCTTCCGGCGCCGTCCGGCCATGCGGCGATGCAGACCCGATTGCCGGCGCGGTCACTGAGGGTCCACCACCGGGGTGCTTCGGAGTCATCCACGATCCGCCCGCCGGCCCCAATCGCTGCAGCCAACCGTTCCTCGGCGAGCTCTGATGCGATCGACACGTCGACGTGCATGGCGTGACGGAGCGTCTTCGACGGATCGAGATCCTGCATCCAAACCGTCGACCCGTGCCCGAGCGGATCCGCCGCGGCGTCCCCGGCGCTCTGGGTGTATCCGAGAACGGCCTTCCAGAAATCGAGATCGATCTCGGCCGGCCGGGCTGCGATCGCCAGCTGCACCTCCTGCACCGAACGTCGGTTCGGAGTGGCGCCGTGCGATCGGGCGGTGGCAGAGACCTTGCGAGCAACATCGACGTGCTCTCGCTCGAGGTGCCACACGTCTCGGGTGAGTCGAACGGTCAGCCGATTGGCCGAGACCGTCATCACCAGCCCTTCGGTCACCACGGATGCGACGGCCGCGGCGAGGTCTGCAGCACCAGACAGCGAGTGGACCTCGAACACTGCCGTGGGGCCACCGTGGCACACCACCCAGTCCCCGACGCCGTCGGCCGACAGGAAGTGCTTCCAGCCGTCCTCACTCATGAGGCGGTCACACGATCGAGGAACTCGACAGACCGGTCGACCACCAGGTCGGTGGACTCGGCGTCGTACGAGGGCAACGAGCTGTCGAGGAAGAGGTGGTCGTTTCCCTGGTAGGTGAAGAGGTCGCCGAGGCCCGGCCCGATCGAGTCGACGAGTTCTCGGGCTGCGTCCAGGTCTCCCTCGTGTGCAAAGAACTCGTCGTCGTCCATACCGTGGACCTGAACGGGGACTCCCGGCGGCCACGGCCCGAATGCCCATTCGCCCGTGATGGGGACACACGCCTCGTAGAGCAGCGCGCCCCGAGCGCCCGGCCGGGTCTGCGCGAGTCGTTGAGCCGTCATGACTCCCATCGACATGCCCGCGTACACGAGCTCCGTCCGGAGTTCATCGAGGGCGCGCTCGACCCGTTCGGCAAGTACCTCGTCACCGATGCGCCGGAGGATGGCGAACCCCTCCTCGATGGTCGACGCAGTCTCGCCGTCGTACAGGTCCGGTGTTTCCGTTCTGTGGCCGGCCGCGGAGAGTCGCTCTGCGAAAGCTCGCACACCGTCCGTCAGGCCGAGCACGTGGTGAAACAGGATGACATCAGCCATGCGTGGTCCATTCGTTCAAGAGCCGATCACCGGCAATCTATCCAGCGCGCCGTCGTTCGGGCGGTGAGAGTTGGTTCAGCCGGTCGCCGGGGCCGGCTCGGAGCGCTCGGCTCGCTCTCTGCGCAGCGCCCAGAGTCCGATCATTGCGGCCGTGCCGATCAGGACGGCGGCGATGCCAAAGGTGAAATGCAGGCCCTCGACCTGTGCCGCACCGGAGGCCGCCGAGGCGTTGTTCCCAGGCACCGGATCGGCGGACACTGCCAGTACCCGTCCGGCCCACACCGATCCGAGAACGGCGATGCCGGTGATCTGACCGAGGAGTCTGGTGAGGTTCAGGAGACCACCGCCGACGCCTGAGTACTCCCGCGGGATGGAGCCCATGATGGCGCTGTTGTTGGGGGACTGGAAGATGCCGACACCCGCACCGAGCGGCGCTGCGATGAGCACGTATTGCCACCAGGTGGTCTCGGTCGAGAGGAACTGGATTGCGAGGAACACGGCGCTCAGGATGAACAGGCCGCTGAGTGTGAGCGAGCGCACACCGAGCCGGTCGGACATCGTCCCCGAGATCGGAGCGACCAGGCCGAGCACCAGGGGGCCGGCGCCGAGCAGGAGACCGACCTGGCCGACGTCGTAGCCGAGCACTCCTTCGAGGTAGAAGGGGAGGAGGAAGAAGGTCGCGGACAGCGCAGCGAAGACGAGGAATCCCGAAGCGACGGACACCGACAGGAGCGGGTTCCTGAACAGACGGAGTTGGAGCATCGGGCTCTCGGTGGAGAGTTCGACCCGTACGAAGATCGCAGCGAGTAGGACGAATCCGGCGAGCAACGCCAGGATCAGCCCATCGTCGAACCCGCGCTCCTGACCCAGTGTCAGTCCGAGTGACAGAGACAAGAGCCCGCTGCTGAGCAGTCCCGCTCCCCAGAAGTCCATGGTCTGGCCCGGAACGGGAGGGACGTCGGGCACGTAGCGGATCGCAAGGATCGTCCCGATGATGCCGACGGGCAGATTGACGAGGAAGATCGACCGCCAGTCGAAGGCCTCGATCAGGATTCCGCCGACCACCGGTCCGGTCACGATGCCGAGTGACACGGCCGTGCCGATGTAGCCGAGGGCCTTGCCGCGCTCGGTGGGTGGGAACGCTTCGGTGAGGATCGAGATACCGAGAGCCAACACCATCGTCGCTCCGAGCGCCTGGAGAACTCGAAACCCGATGAGGAAGCCGACGGTGGGAGCGAAGGCACACAGCACCGATGCTGCGGTGAAGGCGACGAATCCGGCGTTGTAGATCTTGCGTTTGCCGACGATGTCGCCGACTCGTCCGACGAGCAGCGTGAGCGTCGCCAGCGTCAAGAGGTAGCCGAGGGAGATCCATTGAATCGTGGCGAAGGAGGTGTCGAAGAAGTCGACCAGCGTCGGCAGCGCGACGTTGACGATCGAGCCGTCGATCGTGGAGAGGATCACCCCCGTGGCGATGGTCGCCATGACCCGCCACTTCTGGTCGTAGTCGACGCCGGGTGGGGGCTCGAACTCTGGGATGGAAGTCACCGCGTCACGCTATCGGCGCTCTGGATTCGGCGGAAGCCGGTCGGTCGAACCCGAGAGTGGCACTGGGAGCCGGATGTCGATGCTCCCGGCGGTTTCGATCTCCTCGCGGGTCTCGTCGAGCCTGGTTCCGAAGCGCCACGACAGGCCTGCCACTGCGACCAGGACGATTCCCGAGGCGGCCAGAGTCGGCTGAACGCCGAAGAAGGCCGCCAACGCCGGGGCGGCAACGAGTGGACCCAGCTTGGCGACTTCGGCCAGCGACTGGCTGGTGCCCATCACCCGTCCCACCATCGGTCTCGGAGAGTTGATGTGCAGCATCGTTCTCACGGCCGGGGCGTACAGCCCGATCACCAGACCCCACACGACTCCTCCGATCGCCACGATCGTCAGCACCGACGTCCCGACGTAGATCAGTGTGCCGATTCCGTTCAGGGCCAACAGCACGAGGACGCTCCGAGCTGATTGCAGCTGGTCCACGAAGCGATTGGCCAAGATCGTGCCTCCGACGAGGCCGATGCCGAGGAGAGAGTTGATCCATCCGATGGTTTCGGGGCCCTCTCCGAGAACGTCGCGGAAGAAGAGGGGCTCGAGCGCCGTGAACAACCCGAAGATGAGCCAGACCGCCGCCCCCATGCCGAGGTAGAAGCGCAGCCGGGGACTGCTCCAGCAGTAGGCGAGGCCGGCTCTGAGCTCGCTCCAGCCCGATCCCGAGGTGGCTGCTCGGTTGGCCTCTCCGCTCAGGAGGGGGAGTGTCACCAGCATGGCGACTGCGACGATCGACGTGGCGGCGTCGAAGACGAAGATCGAGTCGAGCGAGAACACCGTGGCGAGCGCCGCCCCGGCTGCCGACCCGGTGATCAACGCCGCCATGCCTGCCCCCTCGATGAGCGCGTTCATCCTTCCCAACTGGTGCTGATCCGAGGTCAGGAAGGGCGGGAGTGAGGCGATTGCCGTGAACGCCGGGGCGGACGTCAATCCGAACAGGCCGACCACGAGTGCGAACTGTGGCACGGTCTCGACCAGGAGCGCCGACAGCACGGAAGGCACGAAGAGGACTTCTGCGGTGATCAGCACCCGCTTCGGTCCGAACCTGTCCACGAGGGTCCCGGCCACCGCCGAGCCGAGGAGCGCCGCCACGCCCGCGATCCCGAGCACGAGGGCGATGTCGGAGGCGTCGCCCTCGAGCTCGTAGGCGAGCTTGCCCCAGATGCCCACGAAGAACGCAGCCTCGCTGCCCGTGCGGGAGACGAAGCGCGCCGTGACCACGCGAAAGAGGGGCGAGCTGGTCATGTCGGCAGTCTGACACGTCGCCGGGAGCGTTGAGAGGGGATTGGCCGACTCGGGTCGGCCACACAGCTGTCTGAATACAACTACATGAATTGTAATTCATGTATAGAGGTTCTATGGTGAAGTGTGCGACCGCAAGAACCGACAGCCAGGGAGCCGACATGACCAACGGAACCGCAATCGCCGATCCATCGCTCACGTTTCAGCCGATCGCCGACAAGGCACCCGTTCCGATCACGGTGGCCAGAGGCGACGGCATCGGCCCCGAGATCATGGACGCCACGCTCCGCGTCCTCGACGCCGCCGGCGCCCCCCTCCGCTACGACACGATCGAGATCGGCAAAGAGATGTACCTCCGCGGTCACACCTCTGGAATCGCTCCGGAGTCCTGGGAGGCGATCAGGCGGAACGGTGTGTTCCTCAAAGCTCCGATCACGACTCCGCAGGGGGGCGGCTACAAGAGCCTCAACGTGACGATTCGCAAGACGCTGAACCTGTTTGCCAACGTCCGCCCTTCGAAGTCGTATGCCCCCTTCGTCGCCTCGACCCATCCCGGAATCAACCTCGTCGTCATTCGAGAGAACGAAGAGGACCTGTACGCCGGTATCGAGCACCAACAGACCCCCGAGGTCTCCCAGGTGCTCAAGTTGGTAACCCGTCCGGGGTCCGAGCGCATCATCAGGTACGCCTTCGAATACGCCCGTGCCTACGGCCGCCGCAAGGTCACCTGTATGACGAAAGACAACATCATGAAGCTGACGGACGGACTCTTTCACCGAGTCTTCGACGAGGTGGCGTCCGAGTACCCCGATCTCGAGTCCGAGCACCAGATCATCGACATCGGCGCCGCTCGCCTCGCCGCCCAGCCGGAGACCTTCGACGTCATCGTCACCCTGAACCTCTACGGAGACATCCTCTCCGACATCGCCTCGCAGGTGTCCGGCTCCGTCGGGCTGGCGGGCTCTGCGAACATCGGTGACGAAGTTGCGATGTTCGAAGCAGTACACGGTTCGGCTCCGGACATCGCCGGCAAAGACGTTGCCAATCCTTCTGGGCTTCTCCTCGCAGCCACTCAGCTGCTGGTTCACGTCGGTGAGGCGGAGATCGCCGAGCGCATCAAGAACGCCTGGCTCACCACCCTGGAAAGCGGTATCCACACGGCCGACATCTATCGCGAGGGTCTGAGTCGCCGAGAGGTCGGAACCCAGGAGTTCACCAACGCCGTGATCCAACGACTCGGCGAGCGGCCGAGACAACTCGCTCCCGTTCAGTATCGACCCGGTGGAATCCACGTCACTCCCAGATCGCAGACTCGGCCAGTCAAGGAGTTGCAGGGCGTCGACGTCTTCATCGACTGGTCGGCAGCCGGTCGCGATCCGAACACGCTGGGTGCGGCCCTGGAGTCTGCGGCGCCGGAGGGGTGGCGACTGAAGATGATCACCAACCGTGGGGTGAAGGTGTATCCCGATGGCATGCCCGAGACCTTCTGCACCGATCACTGGCGCTGTCGCTTCGTCCGGTCGGACGGGGCGCCAACAGACTTCTCGGGTGTGCTCGACCTCCTCGGTGCGTTGAACGCTGCAGGTCACGACGTGATCAAGACCGAGCATCTCTACACCTTCGATGGCGACCGGGCATACTCCCTTGGACAGGGAGAGTGAGCAACCGAACGGGGCCCACAGGTGACTTCTCGTGACAACTCGACCGAGGACGGGTGGACGTTTCTCACGAATCACAGCCACGTCCTGATCTGTCTCGCGCGTGACTCCAGTCTTCGTCTGCGTGATCTCGCAAACGAAGTCGGGATCACCGAGCGAGCCGTCCAGGGAATCGTCAACGACCTCGAGGCTGCGGGTTTCGTCACGAAGCGTCGCGAAGGGCGTCGGAACCACTACACCATCGAGCGAGCTGGTTCGATGCGCCATCGGGTCGAAGCGGGACACACGGTCGGAGAGCTGCTCGACGCCATGGCGCAGTCCATGGCCCCGGCGGAACCGGCTTCTGGCTGAAGACGACCGGGTTGTCAGCAGCTCAAGCGGTCTCGCCACTCGGCATGGCATCGGCGACGGTTCGGAGCAACGCTCGCATGATCGTCCCCACGAATGGAGCGACGAGAGTCCAGTACCGATGGAATCGGGCCCGGCTCTCTTCGTCGGTCATTCTCGTTCTCGCCTCGTACGTGATGATCGATCGCTTCGATCCGTAGTCACGCACCGAGAGCGAGGCGGCGATCTTCGCCCAGCCGGGCTCGTCGAAGCCGGCGAAGTCCTCTTGCGCAACCGTCTTCCATTCGATCTCGGCCAGCCATGGCTTGCCGATGGCGCCGAAGACGATCTCGCGGCCGCGCTCCTCGGCGAGTCCAACCCATCCTTCGAGGGTCTCCTCGTGCTCGAAACCTGGGCGATCGAACATCGCAGCGAGTTTGAGCGTTGGTACGGGCGGTCCCGGCGGCTCGTTCCGCCTTCTCAGCCTGGCGAGTCGATCGGGGAGCGACCGCACGAACAACGCCAGGTCGGTGATGGGCGAGTGGACGGTCAAGAAGTCGAGATTCCGCATCACTTCGTAGACCGCCTCGGTCGAGCCGTCGACAACGAGATGCTCCCGCCTCGTCTCGTCGAAGTCGGGCAGATACTCGTCGATCAGCAGGGTGTTGCGCTCCAGGGCAGTGATCACAGTGCCTCCTTTCGTGTTCGATCGTCCACCCGACGGCAGTTCACGGCAAGTGCCACACGTCCCGAGGGAGCGCGGCTGTATCGCTCAACTCGACGGCGGTGTGTTCTTGTGTTTCCACTCGTATGGTCGGGGACGTTCGCCCCTTGGCGTCGCGTTGAACCTGTCTCATGCTGAGGCCAGGAAGGAGGTCGAATGACCGATCAAGCTGGAAGCGGTCGCGACGGTGAAGGCTCTACCCAACGCCGTGATTGGACGAACGATGCCGAAGAGGCGTTGGAAGGCGTCGGAAACGCCTTACGGGAAGCCTGGCAGGCCAGCCGGGATGCCCGATTGAGCGCGCTCGAATCCGCCAAGAAGGCTGCGCAGCAACTCGGTGACGCCATCGATCAGGGCGTCGCTGCGGCGCGTCAGAAATGGGAGGCTGAACAGCCTGCGAGCGAAGGAGCCGCGGAAGACGAAGTGGCGTCTTCGCCGCCATCGAAGACTCCCAAGATGGGCCCGGACGACGGTCGGTCGGAGGATTGACCAGGTGATCGGGCGGAGAGGCTGATCTCCAATCAGTCCACGCCTGCCCGGACCTCGTCGAGCGTCAGGTGGCGTTGGTCGGCGGTCCTCACCATGATGTCGTGATCCCAGCCGCTCCTGTCTGCACCCTCGAGGACGACGCTCATGGATCCGTCGAACCCGGCGATGTCGATGATGACGCGGGCAGCCGAACAGTGGGAGCGCTCGTTCTCGAGCGCTGCGGCAATGGTATCCGCGGTGTCGCCGTGAAGCTCGAGGACGTGAACCGGACCCACCACGTGATGTTGCGAAGCCGTCGCGCCCCTCTCGGACGAAGTGGCTTCCGGGGTCATGGTTCCTGCCCGGCCTTTGGGTGCCCGTGTGCTCTCGCGGGGCCGCCCGGATTCACCGTCACCATGATTCCCCTTTCGAAACGCCGTCTGCGGTGACGTTCGACCGATCGGTCGAGACGCCAACCACCATCACATCGAAACCTACACCCGCTACGGAGTCAACTGCGAAGACGCGAAAACGAATGTCGGTGTCGGTTGGAAGGGACTGCCCTAGCGTGGAGCCGATGGACCGTATCGTCACTGCCCGGGCCGCGGGCTCATCCACCTTCGACGTCACGACCAGATCGGGTCACGCAATGAAGGTCACCGCCGGAGCCACCGGACCGACAGATCCAGGGCCCGCTCCGATGGAACTGCTGTTGGCCTCGCTCTCGACGTGCGCTGCCGCAACGATCGAGTCGATCCTCGACAAGATGAGGCTGGAGATCGCTGACCTGGCGGTTGCAGTCGACGCTGAGAGATCGAATGTCGTCCCCCGGGTGTGGACCGATGTCGCGCTCCGATATCACGTCCGGTCGGACGCGCCGATCGACCGCCTCGAACACGCGGTTGCGCTCACTTCGCGAACGTGCTCGGTGTCCGTCATGCTCGATGCGGCGACCTCACTCGAGGAGAAGCTGTACGTCGTCGCGGAAGTCGACGAGCCTTCGACGATCGACGTTCGCCACGCCGTGCTCCGGACAGGCAAGCCGAGGGCGGCGGTCGTCGTTCCCGGCGACCAGGAAGCCACGTGGTTCGGAGTGGTGCATGACGGAACCGTCGAAGGCACCGTGGGGCTTTTCAGGCAGCGATCACCTGACGGTGACAGCGAGCACCGTCTTCGGGCGATGGCGACAAGCGAGAGCATCCGGGGAAGCGGGCTCGGAGCGATGCTCGTCGACGCCCTCTGCGATCGCGTTCGTGCAGAGGGCGGATCCTCGGTATGGGCTGATGCCCGGACCGCGGCATCCGGCTTCTACACGAGACTCGGATTCGAGATCGTCTCAGACGAGTACGTCGTTGAGGGGATCGGGCCCCACGTCAGAATGCGACGTCCGCTTTGACGCGAAGAGACCGGTCCCGATGACTGCAGCCAGGGCCGGCGCTGTCGACATCACTCCCGCGCCGGCGGTCGTGACGGCGATCACGGCGAGTAGCGCAACCAACTCGATCCTTCCGAGTTTCAGTCTGGACCCGTCCAGCGGCTTGCGGTCGATGTCTCCCAACGACTCGGGCCGGGTCGTAGGGAAGAGCCGGATCGACGCGACCATGGCGACGGCGAAGAGCACCCAGCCCCCAGCAGTTGCCTGGCCGGCCTCGGATGCCGTGTTGATCGCCAACCCGGCGAGGGCCACCGCGGTGAAAGCGACCCCCCATGCTCGGTGCGATCGTGGTGCAGGCCTCGGGAGGGAAGGCGAGAGGAACATGGCGATGCTCAGTCCCAGCGCAGCCAGAAAGCCGGGGATGGTGTCGGAGACGAACAGCACCACCGGAAGGTGCAGCGCCAAATCCGAGGCCTTCGGTGCTGCGCCGAGGGTTCTCACGATGACCCGCAGAGAAACAATCATCAGATAGCACACTCCGAGAGCGACACCTCCAACGGTCGCTTGGAACACGCCACCGATCACGCCGGCGAGGAGGGCCGAAGGGTTGTTGTCCGGGTGCAGTTCGCGTGCCAGAGCCCAGGCGAGTCCGGCGGCGATGCCGGCCCGCACGCCTCCAAGAAGGTCGTTGCCGATGGCGAGCGCAAACGCTCCCGACCCGATGCCGATGAGGGCGATCGCCAGGTGTGTGCGAGTTCGGAGATCGAACGTTCGCCCAAGATGCGTGTACCGGTAGAGATCCATGAGCGTGAGGCTATGTGATCCCGGTGGCAACCAGAACTGCGAGAATCCATCCATGCGCCTACCCGACCCGCTGGTCGATCCGGCCCCGAGCCGCCTCGACCCGGATGATCCGCACTACGACCTGATCCTGCTCCACCATCGGCGAGCGATGAGTGCGGGTGAGCCGTTGTATCCCGACCCGGTGACCGGGCTCTGGGTGATGACGGCAGCAGGGTTGTGGGAGCGGGGCTCCTGTTGTGACTCAGGGTGTCGGCACTGCCCGTGGGTCGAGCGCTGACTCCGGGAGGTCAGAGATAGAGTCCGGTCGCCGGGTCGGGCTCACGGCCCGGTGCGATCCTCGGCTGTTGCTGCTGCATCTCGGCGAGTTGGGCCCTGGCAGCCATCTGCTGGCTGAACAACGTGGCCTGAATGCCGTGGAAGAGGCCTTCGAGCCATCCGATCAGCTGAGCCTGGGCGATCCTGATCACCGACTCCGACGGCGTGTAGTCGGCGTCGAACGGCGGGAAGATCTCCTCGAATTCGGCGGCGAGCTCGGGCGAAAGCACACCCCTGAGTTCTTCTAGCGATTGCTGGTGGATCTCGCCGAGCCTCCGACGGCCCTCCTCGTCGAGCGGAGCCTGGCGAACCTCTTCGAGCATCGCTCGCGTCATCGACGCGATCCGGATGAGCTTGGTTGGCTCTGTGATCGGCTGGGCGGCCTCGGACTCGTCTTCGATGACCTCGGGTGTCATCGGGCGCGGTGATTCGGTTCCGTCCGTCTCGGTGTCGTCTGCCATGTCCTTGAGCCTAGGTTCTCGCCGAGATTGAACGGCACGTGGACGGCCAAACTCGACGAGTGGGCCTCAGCTCGCCTTCTTGGTGGCTTCGACGCTTGCCTTGAGAGCTTCGAGCAGATCGACCACCTTGGTCGGTTCCGGTGTGTCGGTGGCGACGATCTCCTCGCCGGCGATCTTCTTCGCAGCCAGCTCCTCAACGGCTTCTCGGGTGGTGTCGACCCATTCGGAAGGATCGAACTCACGGGTGAGGTTGTCGATGATGGAGGCGGCCATCGCCTTCTCCTCCTTGCGAACCTCCACGTCGGTGTCGAGGGTTTCGAACTCGGCGGTCCGCACTTCGTCCGGCCAGTGCATGGTCTCCATCACGATCACGTCCTGATCGGTGACCCTCACCACTGCCATGTGCTGCTTCTCGCGGATTGCGACCTTCGCCAGTGCCACTCGGTTCGACTCCTTCAGGGCCTCGGCGAAGAGCTTGTAAGCCTTCACCCCTGTGGTGTCCGGCGCCAGGTAATACGAGGATCGGTAGTACATGGGGTCGATCTCGGACTCGTCGACGAACTGGACCACGTCGACGACCTTGGCGCCGCCCGTCGGTGTCGCCGACTCGAGTTCCTCGTCGGTGAACACGACGTACTTGCCCTTGTCCACCTCGTATCCACGCACGATGTCCGAGTATTCGACTTCCTCGCCGTCGGCCTCGGCGACCCGCTTGTAGCGGATGGGGGAGTGGTCCTTGTCGCGGAGCTGTTTGAACTTCGGTGTCTTGTTCTCCGTCGCCGAATACATCGACACCGGGATCGTCACCAGCCCGAAGGAGATCGCCCCGTTCCAAATCGATCGCATCCGACGACGATACCGCTTTTCGCGACCTCGCGGGCCGTGGAGCGTTTGCCCGGGTCTGATGAAGGGTGCTGTCCGCTTTCCGCCATCGGCTATCCGCAATCCAGCCCTCGATCGTCGGTGGGGTATTCGCAGGACAGCGCAGCCCCGTAGGTGGGAGGTAGGGGCTCGGCCTTCCACATATCGGGAAAACCGCAGGATGAAGGCTGACAGCCGAAGGCCGACAGCTGAGAGCCGCGAGCGAAGCGAGCCGGCACCCCCGGCAGGATTCGAACCTGCGCACCCGGCTCCGGAGGCCGGTGCTCTATCCCCTGA
>CBDTXZ010000071.1:0-13921 GCA_965364515.1 uncultured bacterium | reverse complement strand
CAACCGATCGAACCGGTACCTCAGCCGGTCCTGCCACCCAGCTCCCTTGCCCATGGTGTGTGACGCTAACCGGTAGGCCGTGTGGATGTGCTTTCGGCATCGACATTTGGCTGCCGATCCGACGCAGCGGGGTCCGAAGCCCCCGAGAACGCGTTGGATCGTCGTGCTGGCACTGCTCACCCAAATCCATCGACAGGATCAAGGTCGTCTGTGGTCCCTTCGCGGGCGAGATGTGCGACACTGAGGGATGAGGTGGTCCGATGAGCAATGCCATGAAGAGGTTCCTGAAAGTCGTGCTGATCATCGATGCGCTCGCCTTCATCGCCGCGATGTTGGTGAAACGCTTCGTCCCTGAACGCGGAGATGAGTCGAGCGAGCGGTTTCGCATCGTTTGTGTGACCGACGGGAGGCAGCGGTCGAGCACGTGCGACGCACTCGAGGTCGGGGCGGTCGTGACAGTGATGGGTGGCGTCGAACTCGATCTCACAGGTGCCCATCCTGCAGCCGACGGTGCCCGTCTGGAGTTGATCACCGTCATGGGTGGGGTAGAGGTGACGGTTCCCGATGACTGGTCGGTCCAGGTCGAGGGCTTGGCCGTCATGGGCGGCAACGAGAGCCGGCACGGGACGGCCGCCAATGGACCGCGACTATCGGTTCACTGCACGACGGTGATGGGTGGCGTCGAAGTCAAACGTGCTTCGCGGCGGTCGCCGGTCTCCCACATCCACTCAGGCGAGTAGACCGAAGCCAGGATCTCGGGAGAACCTCTGCCGCACGGACCGCTCCCGCAGACGTCCCGTCCTCGCAGGTGCGACGGAGGCGATCGCCTCGGCGACGCATCGATAGCATCGAGGGCCGGGGGCAACGCGGGCCGTGGTCGCCCTGCCACAGCGAGCACATTGCTCCCCGGCTTCGATGTTCCCAGGCCGACTCAGTGAATCCCACATGCCAGTCCCTGTCGGCAGGTGCGTCGCCGAGATGAGGACTGTTATCGAACGCGCAAACGGACTAGTGCCGGCTGCTCACTTCTGTGCAAGCAGACGCAGCCTCCGAAGCGAGATCGCCAGGACGGGAACGTAGAAAGGGGCCCAACCCGGTGCGGTGAACGTCACATTGCATCCACCCGGGGTCGGTGCGACCCGATGGCCGGTGGCGTCGATCCCGGCCACCTTCCAGTTCCACGACCTGCCTTCTTCGACTTCGGTGATCTCGAAAGGCACCCACACGCCGATTGCCGAGCGGACCCGTCCACGTCTCTTGGCTGCGACCCGACCCGTTGTTGGTTCGACCTGCCGGATCGAGAGGCCCCACTCCGGCCAGTGCTCGAAGCCTGCGATGAGCGTCCAGACGCGCTCGGAGGGCGCCTCGATCTCGATCGTGGAGGTCCACCGTCGCATGGAGCGATGGTTGCAGATCGGCGGGACCCCACCCCTCCCAAATCCGCTGTTTTAGCAATGGCCACCGATACGCTTTCGCAGAACCCATGCTGACTTCCACCGACAGACAGATCATCGACTTCGAGCGGTCCTGGTGGCTCTTCCCCGGCCCGAAGGATCTCACGATGACCGAGGTGCTCGGACTCCACCCCGCCGACTATTACGCGCGTCTTCGGATTCTTCTCGACTCCGGCGATGCCGACCGATACGACCCTCTCACCGTTCGCAGGCTCCGCAGGTTCATCCACGGAGGTCGGTGATGGCCCGCGGGCGCCACGCATCCAAGGCAGGTCAGTCGGCGTTTCTTCGAGATGCCACGATCATGGCCGTGGGGATCATCATCGTCGCAGCTCTCATGTACGGGCTCCTTTGGCTGATTCAGTCCTGGCGATCGTCGGACCCGCTGCCCGGGGCAACGGACACCACCATCACCGCCGAGACCACGGTCCCGCCGACCACCCTTCCGCCGTCGACGTCGACCACTGCTCCCACGACGACCACGACGACGGCGCCGACGACAACGGTGCCGGTGATCGAAGTCCGGCCGCCGGAAGAGGTGACAGTGCTCGTACTCAACAGCGTCGGCACCCAGGGGTTGGCGGGACGGGTCACTGAACGGCTCGCCGAGCTCGGATACGACACGCTCGAGCCCGACAACTTCGAGCCCCTGCTCGAGCAGTCCAGGATCTGGTACAAACCCGGGTACGGCCCCGACGCCAACGACCTGGCAGCAAACTTCCCCGATGCGGTGACGGAGTTCAATCCGGATGAGCTCCCCGAGGCAGACATCGTCGTCCTGCTGGGTGCGAGTTACGAGGAAGAGTGAGCGACCAGCCGGCTCCGGGCGATTCGCCGTGGCCGGTAGCCCTGTGGCTCCTGTTCTCGATGGCGACCGTCGCGATCGTGGTTGCCGTGGCCGCCGAACTCCTCTCGAGCACCCTCGTCCTCGATCTGGCCGCACTCTGGCCGGCAGTCGCACTTGCCGTGCTGTTCGTGCCTCTTGCGTTCCTCCGGGCGGGATTGTGGAGATGGCTGCCCCCGATGATCCTCCTGGCCTGGCTGCTGACTGGCTTGGCACTCCATCTCGAAGGGGTCGCATTCCTGCCGTCTTCGGCCGGTGACATCGACGTCGAGGTCCGGTCAGATCGGATCGGCACCGCGCAGTTGACGGCAGGCCCCGTCGATTCGCTCGCCGTCGCCTTCGACGGTGGCTCCCAGCTCGCGGCCGTGACGATGCGGCGACGAGGCGGGGATGTCGCTCCCGCAGTCGCAACGCCGCTGGTCGGCGACGGGCGCGCCGAGATAGTCCTGGCCGAGCGCCAGGATCCGGGGTTCTTCGAATTCGAGGGGTGGATGCTGCATCTCGGTGCGGTGCCCTCGTGGGAGCTGGATCTGGCAGCCTCGCGGCTGACCGTCGACACCGAAGGGCTCTCCCAGGGCTCGATCATCGCCAGTGGTTCGGGAGAGATCGTCCTCTCCGAGGTCACAAACGAGTCGATTCTCGAGGTGACCGGAGTCTTCGACATCGTCGTTCCCCGGGGGGTCGGAGTGGTCGTCGACGGCCAGGCGACCACGCCGAATGACTGGACGCGAACCGAGCGAGGACTCACCGCCCCTGGCGATCTGGGATGGACGCTGATCGTTTCGGGCGACTCCCGAGTATCCGTGAGCTACTCGACCCCCTGAGTACACTCGTCGAGGTGACCGGCACCACAGAACGGGTACGCCGCCTCGCCTACGGAATCTGGGCGACCGTCGGCATCGGAGTCCTGCTGGCAGCCACGATGTGGATCGCCGCGCAGGTGAAGATCATCTGGCTGCCGCTCGCATTCGCCGGCGGCCTCGTGATCATCCTCAATCCGGTCGTCAAAGCGCTCACGCGGGTGGCGATTCCCAGGGTGATCGCCTCACTCTTCGCGTTCATCGTGCTCGGATCGTTCGTCACCGCCATCGGATTCCTGGTGGTGCCGACGATCCAGTCACAGTCGGCGGAGTTCGGCGAGCGGTTGCCAGACCTCTACGACGACTTGATCGAGTTCCTCCAGACGACCGGCGATGACATCGGATTCGATCTCGGGCCGGTGTGGACGTCCGACACCATCCAGGACTGGATCCAAGACCCCAACAACCAGGAGGCGATCCAGACGATCCTCGGTGGCTTCGGGTCGGGAGCCGGGCGCCTGCTCGCCGGGGTTGCGGAGGTCGGGGTGGTCGTGCTCCTCTCTCCGATCCTGGCGTTCTATCTCCTCGTCGACCTCCCGAGAACTCAGCGCCTGGCCAGGGAGTTGACGCCGCCCCGGCTGCGCGACGAGGTCAGCCACGTCGGCAGTCAGCTGTCCACTGCTCTTTCGGGCTTCGTCCGCGGCCAATTGCTGGTTTCGCTTCTCGTCGGCGTGCTCTCTTCGATCGTGCTGTTCCTGCTCGATGTCCCGTTCTGGCTGATCATCGGGATGGCGACCGGGTTCCTCAATCTCATCCCGCTCGTCGGGCCGTTCTTCGGGGCCGTACTGGCGGCGACCGTGTCACTCATCGACGGTCACCTCTCGACGGCGATCATCGCAGTGGTCGCCTTCACGTTGATCCAACAGCTCGACAACCACGTGATCACTCCGATGGTGCAACGGGCCAGGGTCAAGCTGTCTCCGGTGATCATCGTGTTGGCCTTGCTCATGGGTGGCTCGCTGGCCGGCTTGCTCGGTGTGGTGATCGCCGTGCCGACGTTCGCGGCGTTGCGAATCGTTGTCGGGCACCTGTGGCGGACCAGGGTGCTGGGCGACTCCTGGGCAGAGGCGAGCGAGGCGATGATCGAGATCACCGACCGGCCCGAGCGACGGATGCCGACGCGCCGCCGGGCGGCGCAGCCCGACGATCCCCGGCTGTTCGACACCGGAGAGTTGAGTGGTCTCGACGCCGAAGACGCCACAGAGATCGTCGGGGAGCCGAGATGACCGAGGAGCTGGCGTCGGTCGATTCGTATCTCCGCACCGCGGAAGGTGTCGTCACCGAGTGGCTCGATGAGGGGTTCGTTCTCGACAGGACCGTCTTCTACGCCCGAGGAGGTGGCCAGCCCGGTGACATCGGCACGATCGTCTGGGACGGAGGGTCGATCGATGTCGTCGACACGGTTCGCCGCTCCGGCAAGATCGTCCACGTTGTCTCGAGCGAGGATCGGCCCGAGCCGGGTACACCCGTCGAAGGCACCATCGACTGGGACAGGCGATACCGGATCATGCGTACTCACACGGCGCTGCATGCGCTGAGCGGCGTGGTCTACCGGGACTTCGGAGCGAAGGTCACCGGCGGGAACATGGACGACGGCACCGCCCGCATGGACTTCGAGCTCGACTCGATCTCCCAGGAGTTCGGAGCGATGGTGGAACGCAGATTGAACGAAGAACTCGTCAAGGGCTATCCCACCGAGATCCAGATACTCGCCCGGGAGGTTGCGCTGGCCGACCCCGATCTCATCCGGACGAAGGTCAATCTCATTCCAGAGTGGGTGCAGGAGATCAGAGTCGTTGACATCGTCGGTCTCGATCGCCAGGCGGACGGCGGCACGCACGTGCGATCGACGTTGGAGGTGGGTGCCGTGTCGGTCGAGAAGACGGAGTCGAAAGGCAAGGCAAACAAGCGGATGAGAATCCGTATCGTCGGCGGCTGATGCTCGACTTCATTCTCGGGCTCTATCTGGCCGCTCTCGCAGTCCGCGGATGGATGCGCGGTTTCGTCAAGGAGGCGCTCGATCTCGCCGGTCTGGTGTTCGGTGTCCTCGTCGGCTTTCGGCTCAGCTCCCCGGTCGGTGACTTCCTCGCCGACCGGTTCACCGTGACACCCGAATGGGCGAGGCTCGGTGCGGGGATCGTCATCTTCATTCTGGTCGGCATCGGCTTCTCGATCCTGGCGGCCACCCTTGGGCGTTTCATGAAGCTGCCTGGGCTCAACCTGTCCAACCGTCTGCTCGGGACGGCAGTTGCAGGCGCATGGGGGATCTTCCTGATCCTGGTGCTCGTCGCGATCGTGGAGGCAGTCCGGCTGCCCGGCGCAGTTGCCGACACCGTCGACGAGTCGACCGTCTTGACCATCGTCGCAGGCGAGGACTCGTTGCCCCGTGACATGCTGGAAGCGATCGCGGGTGACGATGTGATCGGGTCGCTGCTCGCGCTCAAGTCGATCGCCGGTGCCGAGCGGGTGATCCTGGACGGTGACGATGTCTTCGAGATGCCGCCATCATCGCCAGACCAACTGTCGGACTCTCCAGAAGAGGCGGCAGAGGCGATCGAGTTGCTGAACGAAGAGCGGGTCACTGCCGGTCGGGCTCCGCTGGCGCCATCGACGGGTCTCGCCGACATCGCTCTCGCACACGCACGAGACATGTACGTGAATGGCTACGTGTCGCACGTCTCTCCAACGACCGGGGGAGTCAGAGACCGGGTCGAGGCGTCGGGGATCAGGCTCGCGGTGGTCGGTGAGAACCTTGCGCTCGCGAGTTCCACCCGTGCCGTCCATGATGGCTTCGTGAAGTCCGAGTCCCATCGGAACAACATGCTCGAGCCCTCGTACGACCGGGTCGGGGTCGCCGCCGTGAACGGACCATACGGTCTGATGATCGTGCAGGTGTTCGGCGGATGATCCGGGAGGCTCGCGAGGTGCGTGAAGCCCTGTCTCGCGTCTATCGGCCATGGCTGCTCCACTTGCTCGAAACCCGTGGATGGGTCGTCGCGCCAGCCATTGCGGACGCCATCGGTGAAGGGGAGCGTTGGCTCTCGGATGAACTCGAAGAGCTGCTGTCCCAGGCATTCGAGGACCAGCGCCGAGGGCCGCTCGAGGTCTTCCAGGAGTCCATGAGGTTCCCGACTCGAGCTCTCATGGAGCTCGAGGTCGATCCGGTCGAGCGCGACGAGGCGGCCATCAGGGCGATCCCCGGTGACGTGTTCGACCTCGCTCCGGCATCGTCTTCGATGTTGGGCGAAGAGGTGTGGAGGGCGCATCTCGCCTGGGGAGCCGCCAAGGCGGCTGCGATGCGTCAACCCTGAGGTCGCACTCGCACTGCGGAACTGGTCGCCATGACGATGCCGGCGAGGACGACCGCTACGCCGGCCCATTGGAGCGCCGACGGCGTCTCGTCGAAGATCAGCCGCGCCCACAAGAGCGTGAGTGTGGGCTGGAGCAGAATGATGAACGAGGTGTATGCGGAGGGAAGTCTGGGCATGGCGTGTCCGATGAACAGCCACCCGAGGACTTGGGGCCCGATCGCCATTGCCAGGAGCCAACCATGTGCCGGCCACGACGGAGTGAAGTCGCCCGCTCCTGTGAGCAGGGCGAAGGCCAGGGTTGCGAAGGCCGCACCGGCGACCACATCCATCAAGGGGCCTGCCGTCGGGACCAGACGGAGATTCGACCGTCGCCACAGCATCAGGAATGCCGAATACAGGAACGCTGCGCTGAAAGCCATGACCACTCCGAGCACTGGTCGGGAGCCGAATGCCGACCCACTCCCGAGACCGGTGATCAATGCCAGCCCGACGATCACGATGGGCAGTCCGACGATCACCCGCACGTCTGGCCGCTCGCTCAGCAGCAGCCAGGCGGCGAGCGGAACAATGACGACCTGGCTGTTGGCGATGAGCGTTGCGAGTCCTGTCCCGATGTATTGCATCGACGACTGCCAGACGATCACGTCGATGGCTAGGAAGATGCCGGCTGCTGCTCCGATGATGCGGTCGGCTCGAGGTCGAGTGTCTCGGTTGCGATCCTGCCACCAGAGCATGGCCAGCAGCGGCAGGGCGTACACCATACGGAAGCCGGTGGCAGTGACCGGATCTGTCCCGGACAATTCGAAGAAGATCGCGCTGAACGAGATGATGGTCGCGCCGACCAATCCTGCCCACGCTGGAGAACGAACTGTCCTCTCAGTCTGCAGCGTCTGCTGCATTCGTCAGCAGTTTGAAGCTGTGATGGATCGAGCGGATGAACGCCTCTGTGTCCGGCACGGTGTCGTAGTCGGCATGCACGCCCCACAGCAGCCGACCGTCGTAGGAGAACAGCGCGACGCCGACTCCATGTTGTGCCCACAGAGGCACGATCGGGTAGTTCGCCAGCATCTTGGATCCGATCAGATACATCGGGAACTGCGGGCCCGGCACGTTGGTGACGGTCATGTTGAACGGGCGGATCGTGTTGGATGCAAGCCGGTTTGCGATGCTGAGCAGCGGCAGGGGCGTCCCACTGCTCAGGTCGACGAGTGTCGCCGCACCGAGAGCCTGATTCGACTCCTTGAGGTGTTGTGTCTCGGCAGCGATCGTGTTCAGCCGTCGCACTGGATCGGGTTCGTCGACAGGGAGGGTGACCAGCCACATCGCGACCTGGTTTCCCAAGGAGCCCTTCTGATCGGGTTTCCGAACCGAGACCGGCGCCATGGCCCGGAAGTCGATGCCGTCGGTGGAGAATCCACGCTCGACCTCGAGGAAGTGCCGGACCGCGCCCGCCGTGATCGCGAGGACGACATCGTTGACCGTTCCCCCGAGAGAGTTCTTGATGTGCTTGACGCCGTCGAGGGGCATCTCGGTCCAGTCGAAACGTCGATTCGGGCCGATGTCGGTGTTGATGGGGGTCGAGGCGGCTTGTCGGAGCCAGCCGGATCGGAGCGACTCGGCGGCGGCCGAGAGCTTGGCGGCAGTCGAACCGATCCGCTCCACCCCCGCCTTGGTCGTCTCCGTGATGGACGTGAGGTCGTCGATGCGCTTCCTGGTCGACCGGGCCAGTTCCGACACCGCCAGTTCGGCGGGAGTCGGCGCCGGGCGCGGCTCCCAGGGGCGCTTGTCTTCGATGTCTTCGGTGGGTACGACGTTCAAGAGGATCGTGGTCAGGTCGACACCGGAGATCCCATCGATCATGCAGTGGTGGATCTTGGCGATGATGGCGAATTTGCCCTCTTGGAGGCCCTCGACGATCCACAGCTCCCACAGTGGCTTGCTGCGATCGAGTTGCTGCGAGACGATCCTGCCGGCGAGCGCCTTCAGTTGGTCGTCGTTGCCGGGGCGAGGAAGGCTGGTGTGACGAACGTGATAGTCGAAGCTGAACGAGTCGTCGTCGATCCAGACCGGAGCGCGGTTGTACGGGACGAACGCGAGACGCTGGCGATAGCGAGGGATGTACTGCAGCTTCGCCTCGATGTGGTCACGGATCAGCTGGATGTCGATCCCGCCGTCGTCCCTGGTGAGAGGGCCTGCCTCGAAGAGCACGACGGACGCCACATGCATGTGCGTCGTGCGGGTCTCGAGTGCGAGAAATGACGAATCGAGATACGAGAGGGGTTCGTAGAAGGTTTGAGCCATGTCTCCTTCAGCCTATCGGCTGCGGCGGTCGGGACTCAGAGCAGGGCCTGCCGGATCCTCCGATTGCGTAGCGTTGAACCATGGTCGTGGTCGCCTGGTTCGAACTGATCGTTGGAGTCGGCATTCTCGGATTCTGGCTGATCGCAGTCGCGAGTCGCCGAGTACCAGAGATCGGCCAGGGCGATCGTGCCATCTGGTTTCACATGACTGCAGAGGTGGTGATCGGCTTGGTGCTTGTTGCCGGAGGTGTTGCGTTGCTGGCCGTGGGCAGCGAGCCGTGGGCTCGAACACTCGCCGCCGCCGCAGCAGGCGGCATGGCCTACTCGACGATAAACAGTCCTGGCTACTACGCCAGGGAGGGCACGTGGGGAGTCGTTGTGGCCTTTGGGGTTCTCACTGTGTTGGCGATTGTGGTGATCGCAGTACTGGCGGTCGGCTGACACACCGCAGCGAATCGCTCATTGCCGTCGAATGCAAGTGCGCGGTGAATCGAGGGCCCGGCCGTGAAAGCGGAGGGTTGGGTTTCGCTGTCGCGGTCTCGCCGTCCGCCGGCGAGCGCCGTTGCGCCCGAGGCAGGAATCGAACCTGCGACCTACTGCTTAGGAGGCAGTTGCTCTATCCCCTGAGCTACTCGGGCGGGGATTTCGCCTGTCGTTATTGGCGATTGTGGATATGAAGGCCTTCCAGCGGGCTAGCACACCGCAACTAGTGAAGATGCCTTACCGCCCGGATCCAACCCCGGCAATACCCGCACAGACGTCAATAACGAGAGGAATCATGGCCGAATCGTACCCCCTTGGCGAGTTGATTCAGTTCTGGCGCTACAGCCTCCAGGCCCGCAACCTCTCCGAGAAGACCATCTCGCTCTACGTCGAAGCCGCACAGCAAGTCGTGGACTGGCTCGAGAGCGAGGGACGTCCGACCGAACCGAACCAGATCGGTCAGCGACACCTCAACGCCTTCATCATGCACCTGCTCGACACGAGATCCGACTCGACCGCCAACAGCCGCTATCGATCGCTCAGACAGTTCTGGAAGTGGATGGACGCCGAGGGCAACATCATCGATTCCGACCCGTTCGACAAGATGAGCCCGCCGAAGATCGGCGAGGCCGTAGTACCGGTCGTGGAACTGGACCACCTGCGGAAGCTGCTCGCCACATGCAAAGGCACAGACTTCGAGTCCAGGCGCGATCACCCGATGTTCTCAATGCTGCTCGACACCGGTGCACGGCTTTCCGAACTCGCCGGCATGAAGGTCGATCACATCGACATGAGATTCGAGGTCGTCGTCGTGAAAGGGAAGGCGATCGGGATCGCGCCCTGCCCCTCTCGCCCAAGATGCTCGAGCAATTGGGCCGGTACTCCGAGCGAGGAGTCGCCACAAGGCCGCTGAGAGTGCGCCACAAGGCCGCTGAGAGTGAATGGCTGTGGCTGGGGAAGCGGGGGAGACTCTCATCGTTCGGAATCGCCCAGGCATTGAAGCGGCGAGCAGACGAAGCGGGAATCCCTCACATCACACCGCACCAGTTCCGGCCACACGTTCGCTCATCAGTTCCTGGCATCCGGTGGCAACGAGGGCGATCTCATGCTCCTCGCTGGCTGGAAGTCCCGGCTACGTGGTCCCGTCACACCCTTCCGATACGTTCCGACAATGGAACTCCCGAACACTCACCTCGAGACGCTGAAGCATCTCGCCGGCGGTCCACAGGAAGCCGACATCGACCCGGACATCCTCGCTGAGCTTCGCTCATGGGGTCTGGTGATGCCTCGTACGCTCGAGCTCACCGGGGCGTCTTCCGACCTACTCAGGGGCGAAGCGGTTGAGCGATCGGGGGCCACGGCACCAAGGCCTGGCCCTGCCGCCGTGGCCCGTTCGCCCCACTCTTACCGCCCTAGTCACTCCTACGGCTCTAGTCGCGCCTGACCGACGTTCGTTACAGCGGCCTTGCCCCACCGAAGCAGCTTCATCGCCGCTGAGCTTCGATCGTGGGGTCTGGTGATGCCCCGCACACTGGTGCCCTGCGCTGATCCGTGCCCTTGCGGATTCGCTCCACTTCCCTCGGGACTCGAGGGCGTGAGGCGAGACTTTGCGCGAGCGAAGCAGAACCGTGTTTCTGTCGAGCGCAAGCGTGTTCGCGGCAGATCGACGTCGATCGCTCTGAAAACCCTGCTGTCGGCCGCGAACCTCGCTGGCAGTTCTCCGGTTCCCGACAGCTGCTGGCCGGGATATCGGAACGGGTCTTCGACCACACCCTTTTTGGCCGTCTCGGAATGGCGAAGCGTGCGATCCTGGGCGGATGAGACCCCGGTTCGCATCGAAGATACGGGCAACCGCCGACCGACGCCGCTTCGAAGGCCTCGGTTCCTTCGGCGATTTCGGGCCAGGGGCGCTCGCCACCGGTGAATGGACTGCGATGGGTCTCGATCTCCCAGATGTTCGTGCGCTCCGGCGGTACAGGCTCGGGCGAATCATCGAGCAGCTCGAGATGCGGGGCTACGACGGACTGGTCGTGACCGACCCGATCAACGTCCGCTACGCAACCGACAGTACGAACATGGTGCTCTGGTCGATGCACAACGCAGTGCGGTTCGCATACGTCTCGGCATCGGGCCACGTCGTCGTGTGGGACTTCCACGGTTCCGGTCACCTCTCCGAGCACCTCGACCTGGTCGACGAGATCCGACACGCTCCAAGCCTGGCGTACTTCAGCACCGCTCACGATCCGGAGGCGTGGAATCGATGGGCGAGCGAGATCGTGGACGTGGCCGGGGCCGGGGCGCGACTCGCCGTCGACGAGGTGGGGCCCCGTGCAACCGACGCTCTCAGGCGCACCGGAGTGGAGATCTTCGACGGTTTCGAGGTCTGCGAACAGGCGAGGCTCATCAAATCCGAGGACGAGATCCGGGCAATGCGATGCGCGATTGCGACCGCCGAGGCGGGAATCCGGGAGATGGAGGATCACCTCCGTCCAGGAGTGACCGAACAGGATCTGTGGTCGCATCTCCACAGTGCCAACATCGTTCGGGGCGGGGAGTGGATCGAGACTCGACTGCTCGCGTCCGGTTGGCGGACCAACCCGTGGTTTGCGGAGTGCTCGTCGAAGATGATCGAATCGGGAGAGCTCGTGGCGTTCGACACCGATCTGATCGGGCCCTACGGATACTGCGCCGACATCTCACGGACATGGCTGTGCGGCGACGCCGACCCGACCTCCCATCAGCGCGAGTTGTATTCGGTCGCGCTCGAGCAAATCCGTCACAACACCGATGTGCTCAGGCCGGGTCTCGGATTCCTGGAGTTCGCCGATCTGGCGTTCGACCTGCCGGAGCGATATCGGTCGGGCCGATACTCGGTCGTGCTGCACGGCGTCGGTCTCTGTGACGAGTACCCGGCGGTCTACTACCGGGAGGATTCGGCGCAGGCCTACGACGGGATCTTTGCGCCGGGGATGACCGTGTGCGTCGAGAGCTATGTGGGTGAGGCCGGCGGCGATCAAGGCGTCAAGCTCGAGGAGCAGGTGCTCATCACCGAGTCGGGGAGCGAAACGATCTCCTCCTACCCCTTCGATCCGCGGCTCGGGTCCTGAATCTGGCATCGAGGATTTCTCCAGACGAGGCTCGTGTCACTGCCGAGCTGCTCGACGTAGGTCGTGCAGGGCACCCGCCGGCCGGTCTCGTCACGGTATCGAAGCTCCATCCGGATCCACCCCGACTCATTCGGCGCCGATCACGAGCCCGTTTCGGCATGTGGCGGCCCGATCGGAGGGGTCCTGGTACGGGTAGGGTGAAGAGATGAGCACTCCTGACGACGAACGCATCGCACTCTTTCTCGACTACGAGAACCTCGCCATCGGCACCAGGGAGCAACTGTCTGGGATGCAGTTCGACCTCAAGCCTGTGGCCGATGCGCTCGCCGAGCGAGGTCGAGTGGTGACGCGCAAGGCCTACGCAGACTGGACCTATTTCGACGAGGACCGGCGGATGCTCACCAGAAGTCACGTCGAGCTGATCGAGATCCCGCAGCGGATGGGTGCGGTCCGCAAGAACGCCGCCGACATCAAGATGGCCGTGGACGCGATGGAGCTCGCATTCGAGAGGGACTACATCACGACCTTCGTGATCTGCACCGGCGACTCGGACTTCACTCCTCTCGTCTACAAGCTCAGGGAGCTCAACAAGAAGGTGATCGGTGTCGGCGTCAAGGCCTCGACGTCCGCCCTGCTCCCTCCAGCCTGTGACGAGTTCCTCTTCTACGAGAACCTCGATGGTGTCGAGCTGCGGGATCCCGAAACAACAGACCGCTTGTCGCAACGGGGCGGGCGCAGCGAAGCAACGGCCGAGGAGTCGAGCGGCGCCAAATCACTCGACGATCTCGACCGGCTCATCGCCACGACGATCGCAGGCCTTCAGCGGACCGGCGGGGGAGCGGTGCTGGCTTCGTCGCTCAAGCGTGCTCTGCTTCGGAAGGACCCCACATTCACTGAGGCGGACTACGGCTTCCGGGCGTTCGGTGAGTTGCTCTCGCATCTGGTTGACAAGTCGGTGATCGAACTGTCGGAGGGGCCCGCCAAGGGGGATCCGCTGATCGAAATGGCATCCAACCCCGAGGAGAGCGACGCCTTCCGCGTGCTGGGCGATGTCGTTGCCAAGCTCGACGAGTCGAACGGGGCAATCGTGCTGTCCGGCCTGAAGAACCAGGTCCGCAAGCAGATCCCGAACTTCTCAGAGAAGCGCTTCGGATACGGCAGCTTCCTCCAGTTCGTCAAGGCCGCCCAGACCAGAGGGCTGCTCGATCTCAACTGGGATTCCGAGCTCAACGACTACTCGGTGACTCCGGCCTGACGGTGGTCCGGCTCTTCGATCCCGACGATGTGATCACGCCGGTCGGGCTCCACGACCGCCACGTTCGAAGCGATGGGCAAGGTGCAGCGCTGTGGCTGGAGGGACTGCACGCAGAAGGTGTGGCACTCGGGTTCCAGGGGATCAGGGGGGTCGACACTCCACCTGGCCCGCATGGTCCTGACTCGGACCCGGTCGACCTCCCACGTATGGCTGTGGTTGCAGGTTCTGAGATGGTCGATATCCCGGCCCTGCGGGGCGGTGTGAGCAGCGTTGACGGACGTAGCTTCAAGCTACGGGGGCCTACACC
>CBDTXZ010000070.1:0-13922 GCA_965364515.1 uncultured bacterium | reverse complement strand
CGCCTCCAGAACTGGCTCCCCACCGTCCCCGACGCCCCCGCACTGGAGTCATGATGACGGTCGACTTCGTCTCCAGCCCCCAGCTCCCAGCTCCCAGCTGCCGGCCCTGTGCCGGAAGCCGGTGGCCGGGAGCCGCGAGCGTCGTCGAGCGAGCGGAGCGAGCGAGATGACCTTCGCGGATTGGCTTTCGGATCCTGTGAACTGGGTGTACCTGGCGATCGGCGCAGCCGTGGTGGCGTCGGCCTTCCGAGTCGTCACGTCCCAGAACGTGGTCCACGCCGCCCTCTATCTGGTCGCCACCCTCGCCGGCACTGCAGCTCTGTTCTTGATGATGTCCGCCGAGTTCGTCGCGTGGACCCTCGTGCTCGTCTACATCGGAGCCGTGGTCGTCTTGTTCCTCTTCGGCATCATGATCACCAGGGCGCCGCTCAACGTGGAGCCCGGTCTCGACAACCCCCGGGCTCGGCCGCTCGCTGCGGTCGTGTCGCTCGCACTCTTCGCCCTGCTGTCGTACACGTCGCTTCAAGCGTTCGGTTCCGAGCAGCTCACGGATGTCGGTGTCCCCACCGACACCGTCGTCCTCGCCGAGTCCTTGATCGGCCGCTTCGTGCTCCCGTTCGAAATCGTGGGCTTCGTGCTGTTGGCGGCCCTGGTCGGTGGCATCACCATCGCCCGCCGCGACCTCACCCCCCTGGAAGAGGAAGAGAGGGGTTCGGTATGAGCTCGTTGCACTCGCCGCATCACGCAGCACGCAGCACGCGACACGCAGGCGTGGGGCGTGAAGCGTGGAGCGTGGAGCGTCGAACAGAGGAACGAGGTCGCTGATGCTCGTCAATCAGTTTCTCGTCATCGCGGCGCTGCTGTTCTCGATGGGGACGTACGGTCTGTTGGTGCGGCGGAACACGGTCATGATCCTGCTCTCGGTCGAGTTGATGCTCAACGCAGTGAACATCAACCTCATCGCCTTCGAGGCCTACCTTCGCACCAGCGAAGCGATCGGCCAGGTGTTCTCACTGTTCGTGATCACGATCGCCGCCGCAGAAGTCGGCATCGGCCTCGCCATCGTCCTGATGATCTTCCGCAACCGCCAGTCTGCAAATGTCGACGAGTACAACCTGATGAAGTTCTGATGGTCACTTCGCTTCGCTTCGCTCCCGGCCTCCGGCTCCCGGCTACCGGCTCCCAGCCCGCACCCGATGGCCGATTGCGGACAGCTGACGGCACCGTTGCACGAGAGGTGCGTGCATGACGGAACTCCTGTACTTCGCGGCCGAAGAGGGTGGCCACGGCGGCTCGTTCTCCGAAGGTGGGTTCTTCGCCGATACGGCTGGGATCATGCTCGTCTCGCCGTTCGTGGCGTTCCTGCTCATCATCTGGCTCGGAAAGCGGATGAAGCACCAAGGCGCCGAGTTCGCCATCGGTGCCATGGCGGTCAACCTGGTGTGGGCCTCGATCCTGTTCTTCCAGAACATGACCGAGGGCATCGTCCGCGAAGTCCACTTCGAGATCGCCAACATCGGGCTCTTCGAGGGGCGCGAGCTCATCTTCGAGCTCGGTTGGATGGTCGACGGGCTCAGCATCATGATGTACTTCGTCGTCTCGTTCGTGGGTCTGCTGGTGTTCACCTACGCCGTCGGCTACATGCACGGCGATCGGCGAGTCCCGTGGTTCTTCGCGGCCTTCTCCCTGTTCGCCGGGTCGATGTTGATCCTGGTGGGTGCCCCGAACCTCATCCAGCTGATCATCGGATGGGAGGGCGTCGGCCTCGCCTCGTACCTGCTGATCGGGTTCTACTGGGAAGACGTCGAGAACGTCAAGGCCGGCAACAAGGCCTTCCTCACCAACAAGGTCGCAGATGTCGGCCTCATCCTCGGAGCGATCCTCGTCGGGATGTCGATCGGGGACTTCTCGTTCTTCGCGATCAGCGAGGCTGCCGCAGCCCACAGCGAGGCGCTCGGAGCGGTCGCATTCACCGGTGGCTTGCTGCTGTTCTTCGGGGCGATGGGCAAGTCCGCCCAGTTCCCGATGCACATCTGGCTTCCGGACGCCATGGCGGGTCCGACACCCGTGTCCGCACTGATGCACGCCGCCACGATGGTGACCGCAGGCATCTACCTGATGGCGCGGACCTTCCCGCTGTATCAGGCGTTCGCCGAGGAGAACGGCATCAGGCAATGGATCGTTCCGATCGGTGTGATCACCTTGTTCGCCATGGGCCTGCTGGCGCTCGTCGCAGACGACATCAAGAAGGTGCTGGCCTACTCGACCGTCTCCCAACTCGGCTACATGATGACCGCCGTGGCGGCCGGCGGCTACACCGCCGGGCTCTTCCACCTCTTCACCCACGCCTTCTTCAAGGCGCTGCTGTTCCTCGGAGCCGGGTCGGTGATCCACGCCGTCCATTCGAACAACATGTCCGACATGGGTGGGCTGCGCAAGGACATGCCCAAGACGTTCTGGACGTTCGTCATCGGGTCGGTCTCGCTCGCCGGGATCATCCCGTTCGCCGGCTTCTTCTCCAAGGACGAGATCCTCGCGACGCTCGACTACGAGGGATACGTGGGCTTCATGTGGGTCGCCATCGCCGGTGCCTTCGTGACCGCTTTCTACATGACTCGAGCGGTGGCGCTGACCTTCTTCGGCACCTACAAGGGTCATGGCCATCCGCACGAGTCACCCGCGGTCATGACGACGCCGCTCATCATCCTCGCGGTGCCGTCGGTCATCGCCGGGTTCCTCAACATCCCTGGCGTGAAGCTCGGCTCGTTCGGGAACTTCACCGAGTGGCTCGGAGCCCGGGTCGTGCCGATGGGCGACCATCATCCCGAGGCGATCGACTGGACGCTCGCCGCGTACGGGCTCGCCGCCGGGATCGGTGGCATCGTGATCGGTTGGCTGCTGTACGGGCGTGACGCCGAGACCCAGGTGGCCCGCGACCGCCTCGAGATTCCGCTGCTGTACCCGCTCCTCCGGCGCAGGTATTTCATCGACGACGCCGCTCTGGGCCTGGTCGGGTTCACCGGCGGTCCACTCGCCCGGGCGACCGACTGGTTCAACACGTACGTTCTCGACAACATCGTGAACGGTGTCGGTGGCGCCGCCCGGTACGCAGGACGGTTCGTGTACGGGGGCCTCGATCAGCGAGGAATCGACGGCATCTTCAACGGCCTGTCGGCGCTCACCGACTCGGCAGGTTCGTCGCTCCGCAAGATCCAAACCGGACGTGTCCAGCAGTACGCGACGAGCGTGGTGATCGCTGCGGTCGTCCTCGTGATCGTGGTGGTGATCCTCCAGTGACCGATCCAGCCATGCTGCAACCGTACGAAATCGAGAAGTCAGAAATGAGAGAGGGAGAAAACGATGGAACTGTTTGAGAGCGGATGGGGTTTGAGCCTCATCGTGTTCCTGCCGCTCCTCGGAGCGGTGGCGCTTCTGATGGTTCCGAAGGAGAACGAGTCGCTGGCCAAGCGGCTGGCGCTGACGACTGCCGTTGTCACGTTCGGGCTGTCCCTGGTGCTCATCGCACTGTTCGATTACGGGGCCGGCAGCTCGTTCCAGTTCGAGGCGAACGCCTCGTGGATCGACGCCATCGACGCCCGATACCACATCGGCGTGGACGGCATCAGCCTCCCTCTGCTGGTCCTGTCGACGTTCGTCCTGGTGCTCGCGATCATCTACTCGTGGGACCACTGGGAGGAGCCGAGGAATCCCAGGGCCTTCCTCATTCTGATGCTGGTCCTCGGAACGGGTATGAACGGGACCTTCGTGGCCCTGGACCTCGTGCTGTTCTTCATCTTCTTCGAGGTCGTGTTGCTCCCGATGTACTTCATGATCGGCGTGTGGGGTGACAAGTCGATGCGGAAGATCCCCGGCTTCAGTCGGGACATCGAGACCCGTCTCTATGCATCGATCAAGTTCTTCCTGTTCACGCTGTTCGGCTCGGCGTTCATGCTCTTGGGTTTCCTCGCCCTGTACTTCAACTCGGGGGCGCTGAACGGAGGCGAGCGCACCTTCGACATCCCCACGCTCATCTCGCTCGGGCTCGACACGATGCCGGAGTCGATGGGCGGTCTCTCGGGCACCACCGCCTGGTTGATCTTCGGAGCCATGTTCCTCGGATTCGCGGTCAAGGTCCCGATGTGGCCGCTTCACACCTGGCTCCCCGATGCGCACACCGCAGCTCCGACCGTCGGTTCGGTGTTGCTGGCCGCCATCCTCCTGAAGCTCGGGACCTACGCATTCATTCGCATCTCGATCCCGATCCTGCCGGAGACCTCGGAGATCTGGGCTCCGGCGATCGCCATCCTGGCGGTGATCGGGATCATCTACGGCTCGCTGGCATGTCTTGCCCAAACGGACATGAAACGCCTCATTGCCTTCTCCTCGGTCGGGCACATGGGCTTCGTGATGCTCGGAATCGCGACGCTCACCGATGTCGGCATCAACGCCGCCATCATCGGCATGGTCGCCCACGGTCTCATCACCGGCCTGCTGTTTTTCCTCGCCGGTTCGATGCACCATCGATACCACACCCGAGAGATGGCGCGACTCGGAGGGAATCAGAAGCTCATGCCCATCATGGGCGGGATCCTCGCCTTCACCGCCATGGCGTCGCTCGGTCTTCCTGGGCTCGCCGGCTTCTGGGGTGAGTTCATGGCTCTGCTCGGCGCCTACAACCCGCTCCCCTCGCTGGCGGAGTCGAGCCTCGGGATCTTCCGGACCTCCATGGTCCTCGGAGCGATCGGCACGGTGCTCACCGCCGGCTACATGCTCTGGATGCTCCAGAAGGTCAACCTCGGCGAACCGAACGAAGAGTGGCTCGGCCACGAGTTCCACGACGTCGATCGCTACGAGATGACGGCCTGGGTGCCGCTCATCGTGCTGATCCTGATCATCGGTTTCTATCCCAGGGTCGTGTTCGGCGCCACGACGGATGCTGTCGTCAGCCTGGTCGAGACGGCGTATGGAGCCACCGTGACCGCCTCGACGGGAGGCTGACATGAGGGACGCTCCACGCCGCACGCTCCACGCCATACGCTTCCATCGGGAGGCGTGTTGCGTGTTGCGTGATGCGTACAGCGTCGCACGGAGTGCGCCGTGACCTGGGACATCGACTACCTGGCGCTCGCGCCCGAGATCACGATCGCAGTGACGCTGCTCGCCGTCCTCGGACTCGATCTGGTGCTGCCACGTCGCAACAAATACTTCACGGCGATCGTCGGCCTGCTCGGCCTCGTCGTCGCTGGATTCTTCCTCATCGTCTTGGCGACCTCCGACCAGAGCGTGCGCTCGATGTTCGATGGCTCCTACGTCGTCGACGACTTCGCCATCGTCCTCAAGGGCCTGTTCGTTCTCGCCGGATACGTCGTCCTGTTGATGTCGGTGAGCTACATAGAGTCCGAGCGCTATTACCAGGGGGAGTACTACTTCCTCTTGATCGCCTCGATCCTCGGCTCGGTGGTGATGTCGTCCGCCCGGGACCTGATCGTGCTGTTCATCGGCCTGGAGCTGACCACGGCCCCGCTGTTCATGCTGGCCGGCTGGCGCAAAGGCGACATGAAGTCGAACGAGGCGTCGGTGAAGTACTTCATTCTCGGCGTGCTCTCAACGGCCATCCTGCTCTGGGGCATGTCGATGCTCTTCGGACTCACCGGAGCGGTCGGTTTCGATGAGATCGCCGTGGCCGTCCAGACGATCCCAGAGACGGCACAACCATTACTCGGATTGGCGATCATCTTCATCCTGGTCGGCTTCGGGTTCAAGGTGTCCGCGGTCCCCTTCCACTTCTGGGCGCCCGACACGTACGAGGGAGCGCCCACACCGGTCACCGCCTACCTGTCGGTCTCCTCCAAGATCGCCGGTTTCGTTGGGCTGTTCGCCATCGTCTATCTGGCGCTTCCGAGCGAGGCCGATGTGTGGGGTCCGGGCCTCTGGGCGTTGGCGGCACTGTCGATGACAGTCGGCAATCTGTCAGCGCTTCGACAGACCAACATCGTCCGCCTGCTCGCCTACTCGTCGATCGCGCAGGCCGGGTTCATGCTCGTGCCTTTCGCGGCGGCCGCGGTGTCCGGGGATGGGCTCGGCGACGGGCTCGAAGCCACCGTGGTCTACCTGGTGATCTACGCGTTGATGAACCTCGGAGCCTTCGCCATCGTGATCCAAGGTGCTCGCAGGATGGGCTCGGGCGAGGTCGAGGAATGGGCCGGTCTCGGCCGGGTCGATCCACGCCTCGGTGTGTTGGCGGCGCTGTTCTTCTTCTCGCTCGCCGGAATCCCGCCGCTGGCCGGTTGGTTCGCCAAGTTCATCATGTTCCGATCGGCCATCACCGCCGGTACCACCGGCGCAACGGTGCTCGCGGTGATCGCGGCCGTCAACGCAGTCATCGCGTTCTACTACTACGCCCGGGTCGTCAAGGTCGTGTGGTTCGACGAGCCGCTCGAGGGCTACACCGAACGCGAAGTGGTGCCGTCCGGCTCCCTCTCTCTCGCCGTCGGGATCGCCGCCGTCGCCACCATCGTCATCGGTTTCTTTCCGACTATCTCGACGTTCTTCGGCGAGGCCACCCGAGTCCTGATCGCCGCCGCCGGCGGTTGAGGCGCGGGCACGTTCTCTCGACGGGTCACCTGTGCATCGGGTTGCGGTGCTGTTGCTCTCAGCTGTCGGCTTTCGGCCAACTGGATCGATTGCCGATAGCCGATCGCTGAAAGCACCGTGAGACGCGGTCACGTCATGCCTGTGCGCCACTCTCTCGGTTTACCTGCCTACGAGAACGTCATGCTCAGCTGCGAGTGCGCGTCAACGCCCGGTATTCCTGTTCGAGCATCGAGTACAACGTGTGGTCGAGCCAGGCGCCATTGACCTTGAGCTCCTCGCGCAGGACGCCTTCCCTGGTGAATCCGAGCTTCTGCGCGACCCGATCTGAGGCGTCGTTTCCCACCGCGATGCGCAGGGTGATCTTGTGCATGCCGAGGGTGTTGAATCCCAGATCGAGCATCGCCATCGCTGTCTCGGTGGCGATCCCATTCGAGGTCGCGTCCGAGCGGACCCAATATCCGATCTCTCCCACCTTGCCGAGACGGGAAACGTGCCAGATCGACATGTTGCCGAGGTGCCGGCCCGGATCGTTGGTGGAACGGATGGCGTAGTCGTACGCGCGCCCTTCCTTCCAGGATTGCGTCGAGTCCCGGATGTATGCGGTCGACTCGTCTCGCGTGTAGTTGGCGTGGGCCCATGGCAGCCATTTCGTGAGATCCGGAAGTGAGGCCTGGACTGCGTCGAGAATCGCGTCGGCGTCCCTACGCGCGAAACGACGGAGCAGAAAGCGTTCCGTGTAGATCCGTTCCGGCGGCTTCATACCGGCGACAGACTAGGCGGCGGTCTCTGGCCGTCGACCGTTGGCTCGGATGAGACTCTGCCGAGGGGTGCGCGAGCTTCACAGGCTGGCCTCGGGGCAGCTTCTCCGAAGCTTCGAGCGACTGCACCTGGCCTCGGGGGGACTCGCCTCTCAACGGCTGGGACGAAGCGCAAGCCCGTCAGCCCCGTAGCATCGACCAGATCATGTGGGATCGCTTCAACTACGTCACCGAGCCGCCGCCCGATGGCGACGAGCCGAAGGCGGCGGTCTTGGCGCCTCTCTTCGAGGATGCCCAGGGGAGGATTCGCCTTCTGCTGACGAAGCGACCGATGACGATGCCCACCCACGCAGGTCACCTCGCATTCCCCGGTGGTCGACCCGATCCCGGCGACGACGGCCCGGTGGCCACGGCGCTTCGAGAGACACACGAGGAGGTCGGGATTCATCCGAAGGATGTCGAGGTGCTCGGCTTCCTACCGCCGGTCGACACCGTTTCGTTCTCGCTGATGGTCGTGCCCGTCGTCGGGCGGCTCGAACCGGAACCTCTGATCAGACCCGACCCGTGGGAAGTGGATCGGATCTACACCCCGCTCGTTTCACACCTGGCGGATCCGGCTGCATGGCGGCACGAGATCTGGCAGGGTCGGACGATCTGGTTCTTCGACATCGAGGGTGACGTCCTGTGGGGGGCGACTGCCTGGATGACGCGCCGACTCCTGGGCATGGACGTCGTGTGAGCCCGGCATCCGGCGGCACGTCGAAGCCCGTCACGGCCCGCCGGCTCCGCCGCTCGGAACGGCGCCCGGAACGAAGTCGAGGGGCAGCCTGATGGCTGCCCCTCGAGTGGGTCGCTCAGTTGTGAGAGGTGCGGCTCCCCGGCGTCAGCCGGCGAGCTTCTTGGCCTGGGCGATCCAGTCCTTGGCAACGTCCGCAGACGGGACCTGATCGAATCCGAGGGTCTCGAGATGAGCGAATCGCTTCTCGAGCTCCCCGACCGACATCGCTGCCAGTTCGTCGATCGTTCCGATTTCGGCTGCTTGCAGCAGGGTCTGGTACTCGGGTCCAACACCCTTGACGCGGGTCAGATCTGCCATCAGCTGCCATTCCGCGAGCTGCTCGTCCGAGATGCCGGTCTGTTCGGCCAGCAGGGCCGTGTCCTTCTTCGATTCTGTGCGCTCGAGGAAACCGGCAATGGTCGTCACACCGGCTTTGGCGAGCTTCTCGGCGGTTGCAGGGCCGATCCCGTTGATCTGCGTCACGTCTATGCGTGGCTCCGTTACACCTTTCGCCACGGCCTTGGCCGTCTCGGCCGTCTTGGCCACAGTGCTGCCGGCACGAGCCTTGGCGCTCGCCGCTGTCTTCTCGGCGCGTTCTTCGGTGCGGTGACGGAGGTCGACGACGCGTTCGACGTTCTCTCCACCCGCCTTCATCAGGGAATCGACGAGCTTCTCGCCTTCATCGACCCACTGCTCGAAGCGATCGTGGAGGTCGGCGCTCAGTTTGTCGCCCGACTTCGAGAGCTCGGAGCGAATCTCCCGAGCCTTTTCCATCATCGACTTCGCGGCAGATACGGGGAGCCCGACTGCCACATGTGCGGTCTTTTGTAGGAGGTTGGTAGCCATTGTGTGCGTACCTCATTTCGTATTGATTTCTCGTGTTCTCAACTAGCACTTACCCGCGCACAGACCCCAGCAAACTCCACGATGCGCCGGTCCAGCGGCTACGACCAGAGTCGGGAGTCCTGATCGCGACCATCGGAACGTCGTGTTCGTCGCCAAGGGAACGCCAATGCCAGGCGGTCTGCCGACCCCTCATCGGCCGACCGTCATGCCGGCTGGTGTTGATCGCGTCGGTCGGTACATTGGGATCATCGAGAGGGAGACCCGTTTGTCCCACAACCAGACACCGATCGTCTATTGGCGCCCCGGCTGCGGCTTCTGTGTGATGCTCGAACGCAGGTTGACCGCTGCAGGCATCGACTACGAGCGTCGGAACATCTGGGAAGATGCCGAGGCAGCACAATTCGTCCGGATGGCGAACAACGGCAATGAGACCGTCCCGACGGTGGTCATCGGAACGGACGTCTTCAGCAACCCACCGGCGTCACTGGTGTTCGAGAAGCTGGGCATCGAGCCGCCGGAAGGCCCGTTCACCCGGCTGCTCAAGCGCTGAAGGTCAGCGGTCCGCGCTGACCCCTGCTCGCAGCAGACCGACGACGATTCCCTCGGTGAGTGCGTCCCAGGAGGCTTCGAGCACGTTCTCGTGGACCCCGATCGTGCCCCACGAATCATCGTTGCCGGAGGTCTCGATCAGCACCCGTACCCGGGCGCCTGTTCCATCGGAGGAGTCGAGGACTCGCACCCGGTAGTCGGAGAGCCGCAGACCGGCGACTTCGGGGTACCGCACCTCGAGGGCGGCCCGGAGTGCCTGGTCGAGTGCGTGGACGGGTCCGACTCCTTCACCGTGGGTGATGACCCGGTCACCTCCGACGGACAGCTTGACGGTGGCTTCGGCGATCACGTCTTCGTCTGCACGTCGCTCGATGAACGTCCGGAAGGATTCGAGTTCGAAGAACTCTTGCTTCCATCCGGTCGCCTTTCGCACGAGCAGCTCGAACGAACCGTCAGCCGCTTCGAAGTGGTAGCCCTGGTGTTCGAGTTCCTTCACCTGTTCCAGGACTTCCCGTGCGAGGTCGTCGTCCATCGGCAGTCCGAGCTCGGCCGCCTTCGAGTGGATCGAAGCTCGGCCGGCCTGTTCGGACACGAGCATCCGCGTGTGGTTGCCGACCAGTCCCGGGTCGGTGTGTTCGTAGGCATCGGGCCGTCGGGCGAGTGCAGAGGTGTGGAGACCGGCCTTGTGGGTGAATGCCGAGCCGCCGACGTACGGCCGGTGGGGGTCGAGGTTGATGTTCACCACCTCAGCGATGTGATGGCTGATCGGCGACAACATTCCCAGTTGATCGGTTGACAGGACGGGCCGGTCCATCTTGAGGACGAGATCCGGGAGGATGGTGCACAGGTCGGCATTGCCCGTGCGTTCCCCGTAGCCATTGATGCATCCCTGCACCTGTCGTACTCCGGCCTCGACCGAGGCCAGGGAGGACGCAACGGCGCATCCTGCGTCATTGTGGAAGTGCACACCGATGGCAGAGTCGTCGATCTCGCGTCGAACCTCATCGATGACTCGGGTGACGACATGGGGGAGGGTTCCGCCGTTGGTGTCACACAGTACGAACCGCTCGGCTCCGGCGTCCTTCGCCGCACGCAGGACTGCGATCGCAAACTCGGGGTTTGAGCGATAGCCGTCGAAGAAGTGCTCGGCGTCGAAGAACACCCTGCGATCGTGCTTCTTGAGGTATTCGATCGACTCGGCCACCATCCGCACGCCTTCGTCCAGGTCGGTGCGAAGCGCCTCGAGCACGTGATAGTCCCACGACTTGCCGACGATGCAGATCACCTCGGTCTCGGCGGCGAGCAGGGCGTCGAGCTGGGGGTCCTCGGTGACGCTCACCCGGGGCCGACGGGTCGAACCGAAGGCTGTGAGCGTCGCATTCTTGAAGTCGATCTCGGTGCGGGCCCGCTTGAAGAACTCGTCGTCCTTCGGGAGCGCGCCCGGCCAGCCGCCCTCGACATAGCCGACGCCGAGGTCGTCGAGGAGTGAAGCGATGCGCAGCTTGTCGTTCACCGTGAGCGAGATCCCTTCCTGTTGGGATCCGTCTCGCAGCGTGGTGTCGTAGATCTCGAGATCGTTGGTCATGTCGCGTCTCCGGGCATTGAAAAACCCCCTGCGCTTGCAGAGGGCTGGAGGCGCACACCGGTAGAGGTGTGTGCCTAGTCGATAATGATGATGGTTGCCGTACTCATCGAAACGCGAGTATGGCGGCTGAGAGGCGATCAGTCAACGTGCGAGGGGGATATCGGGGTCGCCCCGGTACCGGACGCCCGACGGAGCAACGGAGGAGCTGGGGAAGCGGATCCCGATATCGTCGCAGCAATGCCCGATGACACTGGACCGGGCACGTCTCAGACAGCTGATGGACTGGTGGCCGAACTGCTCGGATCGAACTCGCGCGCCGGACGGCCAGGAGGTCGAGCCACAACCGAAAAGCGCTGTTCAGGGACCACAGTGAGTTCGAGCCTCACCTCTCGTTCGAGAGTGTTGGCGAGCTCCTCGGCCAAAGCGGTCGGGTCGGGAGGTTCGGCCGGACCGACGACGAGAACTCGAACCTCCAACCCCAGCACGCGCACCTCCCCGATCGTGAAATCCGGTTCATCACCGAGCCACTTCTCAACCGTTTCGCTCGCTCTGGTCTGGAGCGTTGCGGCATTGACGATGCCGTCTCCGATGATCGCCAAAGGCAGAATCACGAGTGCAAGAGCTGTCCCGACGAGCACAAGCGACTTGCGGCCCTGTTCGCCAGACCTCTCGAGGTGGGTCCATGGGCTGTATCCGGACCCGATAAAGGCGATGCCGGACGCCACCACGATTCCGACCAGGTTGGTGAGGAACAACAGAAATGCTCCACCCGCAGAAGCGAAGGCAGCCTCTTCCAGCGCCACGCCAACGACTGCGAGAGGAGGGGCGAGAGCAACGGCAATGGCAACGCCGGGGAGAGAATTCCCCACCCGAGGGTGGGTCATGACGTACCCACCGGCTGCTCCAGCAGCGAGGGCGATCAGGAGGTCGAGCAGAGTTGGAGCCACTCGGCTCAGGACTTCGGAGTTTGCCTGGAAAGGGACGAATTCGGGTGAAACGAGAGCCACCACGAATGAGCCGCCGATCCCCGTCATGACACCGAGCGCGACCCGCCAACCAGACCGGGCCGCCCGCTTCGGCCAGCCCATGAGGATGGATGCACTGAGTGCCATGATCGGGGCCATCAACGGGGCGACGAGCATGGCTCCGATCACGACAGCCGTCGAATCTGCCTTGATGCCCAGAGTGGCGATGGCGGTCGCAAAGCTCATGAGCGCGACAAAGCGGATCGTTCCCTCCCTCGTGTCCCATCCCTCGAAGATCGCCTCGGTGACGTCGCGACGCAGTACAGCCGGCATCGAGTTTCTTCTGATGACGTCAACGATGTCTTGGGGAACATCCGTGTCCGGATCCTGACTGAGGCCATTGATCAGCACGATCAGACCTCCCACGATCCAGACGGTTCCAACGAAGAAGACGGCCATGTGGATGACGCTCTCTGGAATGAGGATGACCGCTATCGCAAGCAGCACGGTGAGAAGCGCCTGAGTGGCCGGCCAGAAAGGGTCACCCTCTGGATTCCTGTAGGCGGCGACTGCGGCAATGAGCCCGCGAGCCGCGCGAGTCAATATGAGTGCGGCGAGGACGAGCACGACCGTCCGCGTGGCCGCGTCTCCAAGGAAGAGCAACGCGACGGCAGCGCCGAGAAACACGAGCCCGGTCAACAGATCCATGGCTCGCCGGTGTCGGATTCCTGAAGCGAGGTCGACCAGCGCGGCTCCGAGTGCCGTGAGGCCAATCAGAATCCTGAGAAGGGACGCGAGGACATCGGGGAAGAGCAAGATGGCTACCGCGCCGGCGATGGCGATGATGCCGCGCTGCACCGCAGGGGAACTCAGTGCTCTCAGATCCTGCACGCAGCGAGTCTAGGAGTCACGGATCCAGGGACAGCGCAGTACCGGCGAGGTCTCGTCGATCTTCCTGCGGCGGCCCTACGGTGCGCGCTCAGGCACGACTCGTCGACAGACCTGACGCCGGAGACGCGTAGGGGAGCGGGCGCTTCATCTGCACGGCGATCCGCGTGGCCGTCGAGCATAGGTCACGTCCCCAACGGCAAGTTGCAGTACCAACAGGGTGGCGTCATGGAGGGGATCGTGGGACTGTCTCACGGCTTGAGAATGACCGCCGTTGCCGGAGCGGCCTCAGCTCCAGTCGAGCAGGTCCTGGCAAACACTCTGTCCGGGATCGGGGTGCCCCCCGATGTCCCATCAACCTGTGAGATCGTGCCTGTCCCGCACCTGAGAGCATGTCGGGGCCATCTGGCTCTGGTCAGACCGCAGCCAGGGACGGAGAATCGCAGCGTGAAAGACGTCGCAGCCACCCCGTGGAGGCGAACCGTCGCCGGTTTCGTGCTGGCGAACGTCGTGTTGCTCGTCTACGCCCTGTTCCGTCCCGAGAGCCTTGGTTTCTCGATTCCCTTCTTGATGGCGCCGTCTCTTGCCCTGATGGGAGTTCTCGCGTCTCGCGACAAGGAGGCGGGACGATCGGTCGTGTTCTCGGTTCTTGCGATCGTCGTGGGATTGATCGCTGTGATCCTCTTCAACGAGTTGACGAACTGAAGCGAGTCCGCGGCGGCTCACCTGCGACCCGGCCTTCGGCTCCCGGCTTCCGGCAGCCGGCTTTTGGCTCTCTCCACCAGTTGGAGAGTGGGTGTGCACACCGTTGTTGCCAGCGTCGGAGAGATCTCTCGATTCTCCAATGCCGACAGTGCTTTTTCTGTCATAGGTGGTCGGTAGGTTGACCCGTAGATGGAAGCTTTCTCTGCGGATCGGATCGCTCAGCTCACCGGGGATCAGCTCGATTCGCTGCTCGA
>CBDTXZ010000069.1:0-13939 GCA_965364515.1 uncultured bacterium | reverse complement strand
CCCGATCGAGAGACACTGGCATTCCTCACCGACATGATCGAACACTGGAAGGTCGTCCCCGTCATGGACAGGATCTACACCCTCGACGACGCTGCGAAGGCCGTGTGTCACCTGCACGAGGGCCATTCCCGCGGCAAGACGGTGATCGACTTGACGCGCACGAGGGGGAGGCCGAGCACCGGTCGCCTCGCTCGGGTCGAGCTCAGAGGCTGAGCACCTCGCGGGTTCTGTCTCCGTCGCTCGTCGCCAGGACGAGTTCCCCATGCTCGCCGTAGTACGAGACGCTCATCACGATCTGCGCCTCGGCGATCTTGCGAGCAACCGCACCCATGCCGCCCGGGTAGTCGGGCGGCACGACGATGCACGGCCGCTGGTCGGCGATCCCACCGAGACGATCGGACAGAAGGTCTTCGACGGCGTCATAGGCCTCGTGCTCGACGGCGATGTGAGCAACCCGGCCGCCGAGTCGTGGGAAGACACAGGACGCCTTCACCTCGATTCCGGCCTCCTCCAGCAGGTCGAACAACTCGGCCGACCGACCGATCTTCCCGTCCAGCAGCACGACGACATCCATCATCGGTTCAGCCCTCCTCGTAGTACTCGGTTCCGAGGTGTGTGATGAGTTCTTCACCCATCATGTCCCGCAGGTTGTTCTTGAGCTTCTTGAGCTGGATGAAGATGTCGTTCTCCGCGTAGAGACCGGGTGCCGCCTGTGGCGCCTTGTAGTAGAAGGAGAGCCATTCCTGGATGCCGGACCTCCCCGCCCTGGCCGCCAGATCCATGAAGAGAGCGAGGTCGAGCACCAGCGGTGCGGCCAGGATGGAGTCCTTGCACAGGAAGTCGATCTTGATCTGCATCTTGTAGCCGAGCCAGCCGAAGATGTCGATGTTGTCCCAACCCTCCTTGTCATCGCCGCGGGGCGGGTAGTAGTTGATGCGGACCTTGTGATACATGTCCCCGTAGAGCTCGGGATATGCCTCGGGCTGGAGGATCTGCTCGAGCACGCCCAGCTTGCTCACTTCCTTGGACCGGAAGTTCTCCGGCGCATCCAGCACCTCCCCGTCCCGGTTTCCCAGGATGTTCGTGGAGAACCAGCCGTTGATGCCCAGCATGCGGGCCTTCAGACCGGGGGCGACGATCGTCTTGATGAGTGTCTGGCCCGTCTTGAAGTCCTTGCCGCTGATCGGGACACCCTCTCGAGCCGCGAGCTCGACCATCGCCGGGAAATCGATGGTGACGTTGGGCGCACCGTTGGCGAATGGTGTGCCGGTGATGAGCGCGGCGTAGGCGTAGATCTGTGACGGGGCGATGCGGGGGTCGTTGTCCTTGAGCGCCGCCTCGAAGAGATCGAGGCTCTGGTGGATGTCGACGGGTTCGTGGTAGGCCTCGGTCGAGCCGCACCACACCATCGAGAGCCGATCGCAGTCGTTCTCTTGGCGGAACGTCTCGATGTCCTCGACGACTTTCTCCACCTGTTCCCACTTGGTCAGAGCATCGGATGCCACATTGTCGGTGGCTTCGAGCCTGGTCACCCAGTCCGGTGAGAAGATCGCTGACATCGGCGTGATCGACCGCATCTCCTCGCCGACCCCCTCGATGTGCTCGGGGCGGAGCACACCGGCGCGCATGGCGGCCGCGTAGGCGTCGTCGGAATATGGATCCCAGCCTCCGAACACGATGTCGTCGAGGTCCGCAAGGGGGACGAACTCGCGGATGAGCGGGTTGCGATTCTCCGTCCGCTTGCCGAGCCGGATGTGACCCATCTGGGTAAGGGAGCCGATCGGGGCGGCCTGGCCGGCCCTGGCGGCGAGTACTCCGGCGTACAGGGTCGTGGCGACGGCGCCCATGCCAGGGGTGAGGATTCCCAGCCGGCCCGTCGCCGGTGAGATGGAAGTCTGAGACACGAAAGCTCCAGCGATTGTCCGAGTCCCGTGATGGTACCGGTGGTGGATCCGCCTGGCGGCGTCGCCGCCCTCGCTTTCAGCTTTCGGCCCCCAGCTTCGTCTTGCTGGTCGCCGGCAGCCGATAATTCGATGCTCATCTACATAGACGTCTGTCAAGATATTCGGATGACTTCCACGAACACCGATGCGATTCTCGACATCTTCAAGGCGATCGCTGACGAGAGCCGGCTCCGGATGCTCGCTCACCTCAGCACCGAGCCGGCCTCGGTGACCGATCTCGCCGAGCTCACGGACCTGAAGCCGCCGACGGTGTCACACCACCTTTCGGTCCTGGCCGGAGCCGGGCTCGTGAGCGCCGAGCAGCGGGGCACGACACGCATGTACTCGTTCGTTCCCAGCGGTCTCGACGAGGCTCGCAAGAGCCTCGCCGACGACAAGGGGCTCTCGGCGTTCTCCGACGACGACACGCTCGAGGTCTGGGAGCAGAAGGTGCTCGCCACCTTCATCGCCGGCGAGACCATCACCCAGATCCCAGCGAGCGAGAAGAAGCGCATGGTCCTGGTCCGATGGATCGCCAACAAGTTCGATCCCGAGCGTGACTACCCGGAAACGGAGGTCAACGAGATCGTCAAACGCCACCACCCCGACTCGGCGTACTTCCGGCGGGCGATGGTTGACACCGGCATCATGACTCGATCGGGCGGCATCTACCGAAAACGCTGAGCCAGCCCTAGTACCGGTTCCTCGAGTGTCGGCCGCCGTGGTGTCGACGGTCTGCTCGGTACTGGTAGAGGCCCGCCGTCAATAGGCTCCTCTGCAGGAGGTTGCGATGCAGAATCCCCTGGAAGCAGTCCTCGACTCTGAACGGCTGGCTCCGATGTTGCCGCTGCTCTACTCGGCCTGGCTGGACGGCGAACTCGAGCCCGAGGAACTCGATGCGCTCGAGACCGAGCTCGTCAGCCTGGCGCGGCTGACCCAGAGGGAGAAGGCGGCCATCTCGGCGTGGCTCGAACCCGCCTCACCTCCGAGCGCCCAGGACCTCGCCGAGCTCGAGAGCCACCTCCGCCGGGTGGCTCCCGACATCGCCGTCGACCGGCGCCCGTCCCAGTTGGGACTTCGGCTGGCCGGGTCGATCGATGATGGGATCGCCTCGTTGCTCGGTCGGGCAGATGCCGCCGCCGGTGAGTTCACCAAGGAAGCATCGAAGCGCTTCGTCGGCGAGCCCGACCAGCCGACGACGCTCGCACCCCTGCCCGAGCCCGGCCCGGCACCGAGCCACTACGACTCGTTCGCCGGCCTCCTGGACGGTCCGCATGCCGCCGCCCGCGCAACCGTGAGAGAGATCCTGACGCGTCCCGACTTTGCTCCGGCAGGCAACCTCACGACAGACGGCTACCGCCGACGAGTCCTCGATTGGACCCGGACACTGGCCGCCGAAGGGGTTGGCGCCTTGGGCCATCCCGCCGCCCTTGGAGGTGGGAACGATCCCGGTGGATTCGTCGCAGCGTTCACCGAACTCGCCCGTCACGACCTGAGTCTCCTCACCAAGTTCGGTGTCCAGTTCGGGCTGTTCTCCGGGGCCGTCTATCGCCTGGGCACGGAGCGCCACCATCGAGAGGTCCTCCCTCGTGCGCTCTCGGGGGAACTGCTCGGCTGCTTCGCGATGTCGGAAACCGGCCACGGGTCGAACGTCGCCGACATCGACACGACCGCCACCTATCTCCCCGAGACCGAAGTGTTCGAGATCACGACTCCGAACGATCTGGCCCGCAAGGACTACATCGGGAACGCAGCGCGGGACGGCCGCATGGCCGTCGTGTTCGCCCAGCTGCGGACCGGTGGCCTGGAACACGGCGTCCATGCGTTCCTCGTCACGCTGCGATCCGAGTCCGGCGAGGTGCTCCCCGGCATCCGGATCGAAGACAACGGCGCCAAGGGCGGGCTCAACGGCGTCGACAACGGTCGCATCTGGTTCGACCGAGTTCGGATCCCGCGGGAAGCGTTGCTCGATCGATTCTCCACCGTCCACCCCGACGGGAGTTACGAGAGCTCGATCACGAGCCCGGCTCGCCGCTTCTTCACGACGCTCGGCACGCTGGTCGGCGGACGGGTCAGCGTCGCCTCGGCGGCGATCTCGACAGCCGAAGTCACCCTTGCGATTGCGGTCCGCTACGCCACCCGCCGTCGTCAATTCGGAGATTCGCCCGACGGTGAGACGCCGCTCATCGACTATCCGTCGCATCAACGCCGCCTCGTGCCCCGGCTCGCCATCACCGTGGGCTATCACCTCGCATGTGCCGACCTCGCCGAGGAGTACGTGCGGCTCGAGACCGGTGGCAGTGCCGGCGGAGCCGAGCACCGTGCGCTCGAGGCACGAGCGGCAGGGCTCAAGGCATTCGGGACCTGGCACGCACTCGATGTGATGCAGGAATGTCGGGAAGCCTGCGGCGGTCAGGGCTATCTGGTCGAGAATCGGATCGTTGGACTGCGAGCCGATGCAGACGTCTTCACCACCTTCGAGGGAGACAACACCGTGCTCGCCCAGTTGGTGACGAAGTCACTCCTCACCGACTTTCGAAGCAGCTTCGAGAGCATGGGGCTCCTGCGGAAGGCGGAGTTCCTTCGCTCACGGGTGAGCGCCGCCGTCGCCGAGAGCATCCCCCGGGTGGGCTCCATCAACGGAGATCTCGCCCGGCCCGAGACCCAGGAACGGTTGCTGGGCCGCCGTGAGAGCCACGTCATCGAGACGCTTGCGGACCGGATCCGTCGGCGGCTCGACGAGGGGATGGATCCGTCGGCTGCGTTCGTATCGGTACAGCCCCACGTGATCCTGGCGGCGAGGGCCCACGTCGAACGTCTGGTGCTCGACGCATTCGTTCGGGCGGAGGCGGAGGCGCCTGATGCGGCGGAACCGATCGCCGAACTCCGAACACTGGCCTGTCTCACCATGGTCGAACGTGACCTGGGGTGGTTCCTCCAGCACGGCGTGCTCACGTCGACGATGGCGGCCGGAATCCGGAGGGAGGTGACGGAGCGATCCGCTGCTCTGGCCCAAGACGCCCGCTGGCTGGTCGACGCCTTCGGTGTCCCCGACGAAGTCCTGGCGGCACCGATTGCGCTGTGAAGACCCGCCTGCGGGGTGCATTGTCGCCTCCACCGTGATGGCGCCGCGGGCGATGTGAACATCGTCCCTACGCGCCTCGCCTCGGGCGTGGTCGGTCGTAGGTCGGTTCGTGGTCGAGATCCGATTCGTCAGTGCCGCCGGGTCGGCCGATGAGTGATTGTCCGAGGGCGGCCGTAACCTCGTCGGGATGAAATCGATCAGCGCACTGTTCGTTCTCGTGCTCGTTCTATCGGCGTGTGGGTCTGACGACGAGCCCGCTGTCGCAACCGAGACCACCTCGGTGACGACGACCGTCACGATCGAAGCCGACACGACCACCACGACCACCGAAGAGGACGACATGACGGAAACCGACGGACAAACGGCCGGAGACGGCGACACCGTCGCAGTCCACTATCGCGGCACGCTCGACGACGGCAGCGAATTCGATTCGTCCGAAGACCGGGACCCACTGACCTTCGTGGTCGGATCAGGACAGGTGATCCCAGGGTTCGATGACGCCGTCCGTGGCCTCGCCGTGGGGGAGTCACGCACCGTTCGCATCGAACCTGAGGACGCCTACGGCGAACGGACCGACGAGGCGATCATCGAGTTCCCAGCCGACTCCGCCCCGGAAGGCCTCTCCGTGGGCGACCAGGTCACCCTCAGCAACGGGCTCCCGGCAACCGTGCTGGAGATCTCCGACGACACCGTGACCATCGACGCCAACCACCCGCTGGCAGGAGAAGCCCTGACCTTCGAGATCGAACTCGTCTCGATCGACAGGTGAGCTCAAACGGTGTAGACCCTGGGCCCGTCCTCTCGGTCCGGTCCGGGTCGTTCGATCGAGAACCGGCGAACGATGCGGTCTGCCAATCGATCGAGCCAGTCCGTGCGCTTCGGTTCGGGATAGGCCGGTCCCCAAACGGGTCCGAAACGTGCGTCGGCTGCCCTGGCCAGGGAGTCGAGCACTTTGTACACGAGGAAGGCAAACACGAGGAGCCCCGCCAGGTTCTCGACGAACAACAGGGCGGGAAACACGCCGATTGCAGCGAAGGCGGCTGTCAAGAGATGGCGTCGGATACGAAGCACGCGCACATCTTCGAGCCGCCTGATCTCGAGTGTGGCTGATCCTGCAACTTTGACCCCGCTCATGCGTGTCTCCAATCCGTTGACCGAGCCCCCGTCACCTATGGGTCGAAGCGCTCCGTGCTCCGACCATACCACTGGTCGGAAATTGCGCGGCAGGAATACGACGACGTCGCCGGCCGCCAGGTGAGGCGCACGGGTTCGCTCCGAAACCCGTCTCGATCGAAGGCGAGGACCGCCGGCGGCAGCACTCGTCATCGGGTGGGCATCTCGTCGACGGGCTCGGACTCGGGCATGAAGAGCAGCACGGCGAGCGCGCCTCCGAGCGCGACCGTGAGCGGCAGCCCGACGCCCAGCAGCCGACCCGGAATCGCAAGCTGTCGTCTGAGGACGCTGAGGTCGATCCGGATCGCATCGGTGAACAACAGCAGGATCACCGTCACCCAGCCAGGACCCTGACGACCGAGTCCATCGTGACACCCTCATCGAGCACACCGACACTGCCCAACAGAACACCGGCGGCGACGAAGACCATCGGGCCGGTGATCGGTGTGTTCTCGATCCTCCGTGAGATCAGTGCATGACCGAAGACGAAGATGGCGACGACGAGCACGGCGGCGAGTTCACCACACGCAATTCGGCTGTCACTGCACGGGCGTCAGGAGCGGAAGGGCTCTCCGGACTCGGCGTGCGTACGCAGGATCTGAGCGGGCTCGAAGCGTGGTCCGTGCTGCTCGGCCAGGCGGTCCAGGGCTGCGACCACCGTGTCCGCTCCCATCTGATCGACCCAGAAGAACGGACCGCCTCGGAACGGCGGGAAGCCGAAACCGAAGACCGCGCCGATGTCGCCGTCCCTGGCCGACCGCAAGATGCCTTCCTCCAGGCATCGGGCTGCCTCGTTCACGAACGCCAGCATGATCCGCTCGCTGATCTCCGACGCCGAGAACTCTCGCCGGGGGCCGAGCCCGAGGCTGTCGTAGACGCTCTCGTCCACTCCCCCGCGCTCACCGTTGGTGTCGTAGAGATAGAAACCGCGCCGGTTCTTCCGACCCTTTCGATCGTCGGCGTCGAGTAGGGCGATAGCCTCGGGCGCCGCCATCCGGTCTCCGAACGCCTCCACCATGATGCGGCCGATCTTGACCTGGACATCGAGGCCGACCTCGTCGGCGAGACGCATCGGACCGACCGGCAGCCCCCACTGCTCGATGGCGGCATCGATCGCCTCGACCGAGGCTCCCTCGCCGAGCAGATGGAACGCCTCGACACCGTAGGGGCCGAGCACCCTGGTCGTGTAGAACCCGGGCCCGTCGTTGACCACGATCACCGTCTTGCCCTGACGCTTGCCGAATTCGACGGCCGTCGCCAGCGCCCAGTCGGCCGTCTGGTCTGTCGCGATCACCTCGAGGAGGGGCATCTTCTCGACCGGCGAAAAGTAGTGCATGCCGACGACAGCCTCCGGACGTGAGGCACCCTCTGCGATGTCGGAGATCGGGATCGATGAGGTGTTGGAAGCGAACACCGTGCGATCGGCGGTGACGGCTTCGACCTCGGCCACGATCGACCGTTTCAGATCGAGGCTCTCGAAGACCGCCTCGATGACGAGATCTGTGTCGGAGAACCCGGTCCAGTCGGTCGAGCCGCTCACCCGGAGCATCGCCTTCTCTCCTTCGAATCCGCGCAGATGACGGCGCTTGACGCGTCCATCGACCACCTTCTGGACGTAGGCCAGGGCACGCCCCACCCCGTCGTGGTCGATCTCCTTGACGCGCACCTCGGCGCCGGCCTTGAGTGTCGAGACCGCGGCGATGCCGCCTCCCATCAGCCCGCCACCGATGATCGCGACGCGCTCGACGTCGGTGGGCTCGGCGTCGACCCAGGTCTCACGGGCGACGGCGCGCTGGGTGAAGAAGATCGATCTGAGCGCCGCCGACTCCGGCGAGACGACCAGCTCACCGAAGAACCTCGCCTCGGCGGCGTACCCCGCCTCGGGACCCTCTTCGACGCCGATCCGGATCGCCTCGAGGGCCCGCTCGGGGGCCGGGTAGTTGCCCTTGGTCTGTGCGAGCAGCTTCTGGCGGGCCTGCTTGAACAGGATGTTGCGGCCGATCGGGTTCGTCTCGAGCGCCGCCTTCTGAAGGCCGGACGCCGAGAGGTCGAAACCCGAGCTCTTTCCGTCGACCGACCCGACCGCCGAGCGAGCCCGCTCGACGGCGATCTCGAGGAGCATCTCGGGCGGGACGACCTCGTCTACGAGCCCGAGCGCCTTCGCCTTCTTCACTCGAACGTTCTTTCCGCCGAGAATCATGTCGAGCGCATTGGCGATCCCGATGATCTTCGGGAGACGCTGGGTGCCTCCGCCGGCCGGGATCACACCGAGCTGGGTCTCTGGCTGTCCGAGCTGGGTGCGTTCCGTGTCCGTCGCGATGCGCATCGAGCAGGCCAGGGCGAGTTCGAGGCCACCGCCGAGCGCGTTTCCGTCGATGGCTGCGACGACCGGCTTGCCGAGACGGGCGTGGACCTTCTCGAGCCTGGCGAAGAGCTGGTGAGTCGTCCGGATTGCCTCCTCGGCGGCGGTCGAGGTTGTCAGCTCGTCGAAGAACCGGATGTCGGCACCGACGAGAAAGTCCCGCTTTCCCGACGTCAGGACGACGGCTCTGATGTCGGGGTCGGTCTCGAGGCGGCGAAGGACCGTCTCGAAGTCCCCGATCAGCTTCGGGCCGAGCGTGTTCACGGACTCGCCTTCGAGATCCATCGTGACGATCGCGGTGTGGCGATCCATTCTGATCGTGAAGTGGGTGAGGGTGTCTGTCGTGGTGGTCATGTCATCGCTCCAGAATGACGGCGGCGCCGAGTCCGCCGGCGGCGCATTGGGTGATGAGCGCCGTCCCGGCGTCACGTCGGACGAGCTCGTTGGCCATGGTGAGCAGCTGTCGCGCTCCGGTGGCCGCAAACGGATGGCCGAGGCTGATCGACCCGCCGTAGAGATTCAGCTTGTCGCGATCGACCTCGCCGATGGCGCCGTCTCGCCCGAGGTGTTCCTTGGCAAAGGCCTCCGACTCGAACGCATCCAACACCGACAGCATCTGAGCCGCGAACGCCTCGTGGATGTCGATCACGTCGATGTCTGAGAGCTGCATCCCGGCCCGGTCCAGGGCTATCGGGGTGGCAAAGGCCGGCCCGATGAGCAGCTGCCAGTTCGGATCGACGGCTGCGGACCCCCACGACTTCAAGAACGCCCGTGGCACGTACCCCAGTCGCTTGGCCGTCTCCTCCTCCATCAGCAGGAGAGCTGCGGCGCCATCGGTGAGCGGTGACGAGTTTCCGGCCGTGACCGACCCGTAGCGACGGTCGAAGACGGGCTTGAGCGAAGCCAGCTTCTCGAGCGACGTGTCGGCCCGGGGGATGTTGTCACGCACGACGGTCGTCGAGTACTTCGGACCGACCGGGAAGGGCATCACCTCGGTGTCGTATACGCCCTTCTCCCAGGCCTCGATCGCCTTCTGGTGTGACTCCAGCGTGTAGGCATCTTGAGCCTCCCGGGTGATTCCGTTCATCTTGGCCATGCGCTCTGCGCCATCGCCCATGGACTCTCCCGTCGAGCGGTCCGCGATCGCCGGCGGCTGCGGAGCCAGATCTGCGGGACGGAGGGAAGCGAACGCCCGGGCCCGCGACGCGAAGTCCTTCGCCTTCTGGGCGGCCTGCATGACTTCGACGAACTCGTCCGTGAACAGCACCGGTGGACGCGAGAGTGAGTCGGCCCCTCCCGTCACGACGATGTCGGCGTCACCGGTGAGGATCGCGGTGGCGCCGTCGATGAACGTCTGGGTCGACGTTGCGCACGCCTTGGTGACCGAGTGCGCATCGGTGGTGTCCGGAAGCGGCGATGCGAGGACGATCTCACGTGCGATGTTCGGCGAGTTCACGTCCTGGACGACCGACCCGAACACCACTCTGTCGATCTCGGTCACGGGCACCCGGGACCGGTTGACGAGTTCGGTGACGACCCGGGCCCCGAGCTCGTACGCCGACACACTCTTGAGGTCGGTTCCCGACTTGGCGAACGGGGTGCGGAGGCCGTCGACGATCGCGACTCGTCGACCTCCGTTCGAACTGCCTCGCGATGTCATTGCTGTCCTCCAGAATCTGAGCGGTGATTCAAATTGTATCGGGCTCCGTTCCGCACCGCGTCAGCGGCGCCCGATCGTCCACCGCGCCGGCGAGGGGCTCCGGCACGACCCGCCGGGCCGGCCCACCCGGCAGCACGGTCCGCAGCTCGCCGATGGCCGAAATGCCCCCGCCACGACTGACGATTCCAGCCTCGCATCGAGAACTCCCGGAACGATCGCTCGAGTGGGGCTTGAAACCGGTTTCGTACAAGGAGGTCGCCATTGAGGTCATGCGGAGCCGTCGTCTCGGTGAGGTCGCCGGGGGACGGGTTGCCTTCGTCTTCGCCGACACTCCCTGGGTGCTCGGCGTCCAGGATGGCCTCCGAGACCTCGTCGGGTGCATCCGATCGAGGACACCCTCGCAGTCGGAGCCAGCCACTGATCGCCGGGTGTGCGTCGACGTCGGGCCACCACGACGGCCGGCAGCAACGTTGAGAGAGCGGCGACTCCGGTCGACACTGGCAAGGTGCTGAAATCGCTCTGGGGACCGATCATGCGAAGAGCCCTACCTTTTGGGGAGCGACGAACGACGCTCGGCATGAACCATGTCCGGTCGTGAGACGAATGTGCGTCCGGTAGTACCGCACTCGATGGCGCAGGGCGGCGAGCTCGTGCTGCGATCAGTAGACGGCATCTCCGGTCAGCCTCTCATAGAGCAGGCATGCAAAGTGGACGACCGTGGCAAAGCCGGGCAGTCCGGCGCTCGCCCCGACGAAGAAGACGTTCGGGAGGGGACTCTCGTAGTTCATGCGGCGTTGCATCACATGGTGCGGGTCGAGCGGAGCGCCGTAGCAATTGCCCTTGGGGGCTCGGACATAGAAATGGTTGGTGAGAGGTGTACCGACTGTCTCGACCTCGATGTGGTTGGTGAGCCCGGGTACCAGCTCGTCTTCGACAACCGAGATGAGGCGGTCGGCGAACCGCCTCTTGGCTTCGTGGTACGCGCTATCGCTCTGCTCTCTCAAACCTGCGAAGTACGCGTAGGTGGTCGGAGCAACGATGACCAACTGGCTGCCACCGTCCGGTGCCATCGGAGAGCTGTGCGGTCGCGACGTCGGGGAGTTGCAGAAGAAGTACGGGCGCTCGGGAATCGCCGGTCGCAGCTGATCGTCGTAGACATCATTGAGGTCCAACTTCGGATGCCAGAACACGTTCTCCTCGCCGAGTCCACTTGCTCGGAGATCGAGACCCCGGAGCCCGAGGTAGACGCTGACCACGCTCGGCCCGTACTGATACCCGTACTTCTTTCGCTGTTCGGTCCTCGAGAAGTGCTCGCGGCCGATCAGATCGGCGCCCACCTGGGCGTCTGCGTTCACGATGACGTTGTCTGCGAAGACGACATCGCCGTTGGCCGTGGTGACCGATTGCGCTCGCCCTGCCTCCACCCGGATGCCGGTCACCTCGGTCGACAGCATCGATCTGCACCCTGGCTGTGCCCGGATCGTGGCGAGCAGTGACCGCATGACATGGGCATAGCTCTGTGACGGGTGATAGGCACCCTGGTTGTAACTCCCCACCCCGCCCGCGTGGGCGACGAGTGACAGGTCGCGTGGCGGCATGAAGAAGATCCCACTCTGGCCGGCGAGGATCAGCCTCAGCTCGGGCGGAAACCCGAGCCGGTCGAAGAGCCGTTCCAGCGTCCAGTACGCGAACCGACCGAGGTGTGAGAACCGTCTCGGCTCCCTCAAGAGCGTCCACCAGGAAAAGCCGATCGGCAGTTGGTACAGCTGCCGGTGGATCGTGTCGACGTGACGGTAGTACTGCCGGAGTCCCGATCGGTGCTCAGGGAACATCTCCGCGAGGCGGTCGAGCTCACGGTCGAAACCGTTGCCGATCGTGTAGTCGACACCAGGACCGATGATCCGGTCGAACCCTGTCGGATCGAGCTGACGAAAGGTCACATCGTTCTCGAGGCCGAGCTTCTGCAGCATCCTGAAGACCCGCTCGCCAGGACCGCAGTCCCACACGTAGTGCAGCTCTGCGCAGAATCGAAAGCCGCGTTCGAGGAACGTGTGCCCGTAACCACCCGGCATGTAGTGCTGCTCGAAGATGATCACCCGGTTGCCTGCACGTGCAAGGAGAGCGCCGAGCGTCAGTCCGCCGACACCCATCCCGACGATGGCGTAGTCGTAGTGCTCACCATGCGCAGTTCGAGGCATCAGGGATCATCGCTCCTGGTGTCGAGCGTCGAGCGTCGTGGGCCGGCGGTGGAGGACTCGGATGCGCGATGCCTCATCTGGGGAGGGCGACGACCGTTCATGACTGCACCCTATGTCGCCGCGGGCCGCCTGTGTCTCGAGGAGTCGAAGCGACGGTTGTCCTGCAGATGTGATCACCGCCGCAACGTCACCGAACAGGACGGGCGCCCGGAGACTCGTCGAGTCGGTGCGAACCTCGATGAACCCGGCGTCTGCAGTCATTGCGATCGGCGTCGGACGCAATCGCTGCGGTGTCGTGGACATGCGGGGCCCGACCGGACTGGTCGGGCCCCTGATCTGCCCGTTGTCTTGCGTCCAGCCTGCGGTGAGCTTCGTAGGTGGCGGTGCCGTTCGGCAGCTCGGCGGGTCACCTCGACCACCCGATGGCCACTGCCAACGGTGTCAACGAGCGCAACCGTGAGCCACCCGCCCGACCTTCGGACGGGTGCGTGGCATCGGATTCAGCGCAGATGAGCGCTTCCTGGCGGTCGGCAGAGACCTCTCCATCGTGGATCTGGAGCTGGGCGCCATCGTCCAGTCGTTCCCGATCTCCGGCGTCTCCGACGTGCACTGTCTCTACGACGCCACCCTCTTGATCGGCACCTCCACCGGCGTGTTTGCGGCGGTGTCGCGAGATCTCGACCAGCTCGGAGACATCGCCACTGCCGGCCTCACTCGCAGCTTCACGGCCGAGGAGTGTGCCACCTACGGGATCGACCCGTGCCCGACGCTCGAGGAGATCCGAAGCCGCTGATTCGGCAGAGCGGGTCGAGCGGCTCGAGAACCCAACCCGGTACATCTGCGATCAGGGTGTCGGCGTCGAGCATCCCGGCACACGAACCAGAAGCGGGATGTCACCAGTTGCACGTTCACGCTCGCCGGTCGGGCGACCATCTCATCGGCCGGGTTCCTCCGGTCACGCCGACAGACTTCGAGCACGACACAACGATGCGCTGCCCGGGTACCCCACCGTTCACGATCCGCTGATCGCATTCCCGCAACGCCACTACTCGGCGCCATAAGATCAATCATCGATGATTCGTGCCCGGGAGACATCCCAACGACCGCGCTCACCAATGGCAGAGCGACTCCCCTCGAGAGGACTGACTAGTCCGATCGTGCGTAGAGGACTTGAGCACTACAAATCGCTCAAGTCGGGCCGTGTCGGAGCCGATAAGTCCTCCGAGAGACTTCTACCCAGGGATCATCAGCATGAAGAAGCGCGGACTCAGCCTCGACGGAACGAAACGGCGCCGGACATCACTCGTCGTTGCGATCGTCATCTCGGTCATGACACTCGCAGCCCCGGCCAGTGCATGGTCCGGACAGAAGGTGTCCGTCGACGATGGCCAGTCTTCATGGACACACGTCACACAGACCTATACGAGCTACGGCCGCTCCTGGTCCTGAGCGAGCGCACACCTCACTTCGGAGCCCAGCGGTGATTCGCCGGCTCCAACGCATCAGCCCCGTCTGGTT
>CBDTXZ010000068.1:0-13946 GCA_965364515.1 uncultured bacterium | reverse complement strand
CGTCCCCGAAATGCGGTCGAGTCGGTGTCGGAGAACCTCGGCGATTCGCGACGTTCCCACCGTGGCGGGGAAGGCCCTCGCACCTCCGAGCCGTATCGGCCAGTGACCGCCTCCCCGACCTATCAGGGTGATCGCAGACGGCCGATGTCGACGCTCTCCTACATGGAGGACGTCGAGCAACGCTGGAGCTACCGGGTCAGGTCGATCCTCACGGCCGTCGGCGTGGGTGCGCTGGCGCTGATCCTGTTGTGGGCCGGATCGGAACTCCTGGGAGCGCTCGGCGACGTCTGGGACGCCCTGACCGCCGGCCTGTGACCTCTGCCCGGATCGTCGTCCACCCCCGTCATCCGCGGTCGGTGGGGGAGGCGTTTGTCGCAGCGGACGACCTCGACGTGGTCATCCCCGAAGAGGAGGACCTTGCTGCGGCGCTCGACGGCGCAGACGTCTTCGTCAGCTTTCTCTGGGAGGACCGCTTCCTCACGGGTTCACTTTCGTGGATCCAGTCGATCTCGGTCGGCGTCGACCAGTTTCCCAAGCAGGTCCTGGCCCAGAGCGACGTCGTCCTGACCTCGGCACGGGGATGCCACGGTCCCCAGGTGAGCGAGCACGCGTTCGCCCTGCTGCTTGCGCTGACCCGCGGGATCGGGCGTTCGATGCGGAACGCCGAGTCGCGAGTGTGGCAGCCGGTTCCAGGAACGGAGTTGTCCGGATCGACGATCGGTGTTCTGGGGCTCGGGACCATCGGGGAGGCGATCGCCGAGAAGGCCGCCGCCTGGGGCATGACGGTCATCGGGACGAAATCGAACGCAGGTGAGTACGAGGGCGTCGCCGAACGCATTCATCCCCCGGAGCGGACGATCGACGTGTTCCGGGAGGCCGATGCCGTGATCTCCGTTCTGCCCGACACGCCGGAGACCCGCGGAATCGTCACCGCCGAATGCCTCGATGCGATGGACGGCGGATGGTTCGTCAATGTCGGTCGCGGCACCGCCGTTCGAGAGGAGGATCTCCTCGCTGCGCTCGAATCGGGATCGCTGGCGGGTGCCGGTCTCGATGTGTTCGATCCCGAGCCGCTTTCTGAGGCTTCGCCGTTGTGGAGTCATCCGAGGGTCGTGCTCACGAGTCACTCTGCCGGGCTGTCCCCTCACTATGGGAGTCGACTGATGGGCATCTTCAGGTCGAATCTCGAGGCGTGGGCAGGCACCGGTGAATGGGTGAACCGAGTGGTGTGATCAACCCAGGATCGAACTGATCAGGAGGCTGACCGCGGCGATCGAAGACACGACGAGAATGCCGGTGCGCACGCGATCTCCTTCGATGTGGGCCCGAAGACGCCCACTGATCAAGAAGCCGATCATCATCGAAGGCGTCAACAACAGCGCGACGGCCACGTCGGTCGTCGTGAGCACATCGACGATCCAGAGGATCAACAGGTTGACGGCGATCCCGATCGCAAAGATCGCTCCGAGCGTGGCCCGCACCACCGGTCCCGTCTGTGTTCGATAGAGGAGGGCAATCGGCGGTCCTCCGATTCCCGCCGACGTTCCGCTGAAACCCGAGATTGCGCCCGCGATCAGTCGCGAAGTTCGCGAGAGGCGAACACCGAACCCCGCGGCGAGGACGGCCACGGCGAGCAGGACGATGACGGCGATCACGAACCCGAGGGTTCGCTCGGTGACGACGGTGAGCACCCACGCTCCGGCCAGCGCCCCGGGCACCCTGCCCGTGATCACCCATCCGAGGCCCTCGAGATCGAGATCTCCGCGCTCTCGTGCGAGGGTCGCAATGGCGACCGCCATGCTCAGGATCAGGGTCGGGATCGGTGTGAACACCGGATCGACGATGGTGAGGATCGGAACGCTCAAGACGGCCAATCCGAATCCGATCGACCCCTGGAGAGCGGCCGCGATCATCACGACGCCCATGCCGATCACCAGTTCGGATGTGGAGAGGCCGACGTCGAACATCGCAGTGAGCCTACGACCGGCCGGTGCTCGCTCCTCATCCACCGAACGCCGTTTCGCCGGCCGCGGAGATCTGGGAGACCTGGAGCGACCGCGCCGATTGCGCCGTGCGGAAAGGCCGGCCGCCGTTCTCGATCATCGGGAAACCGGGCCGGTTCGAGAGGCTCTCGGGCAAGCCGGTCGACATCAACCCGGAATTCCGCCCCAAAACGCGAGAACGATGGCAGAATGGCGTCACCAGAGAAAGGAGGTGGTCCATTTTGGTAGGTAGTTTTGGGACTCTGGAGGTGGCCGAGCGCTGAGTAGCGCACCGGCTATCACAGGCGCTACTCGCCCTCTGGGCATCAGGTAGCGACTTCAACCTCGGACCACCGGCCTCTGGAATCTGCGGAGCTGGTCCCCCCGCAGCGGATTCGTCCGTCATCGTTCAAGAGGTTCAGTCGAGCCCCCACTCCGGTGGGGGCTCGACCCGTTTTGCGCCAAAGCCGCCGCGCCGAGGCAGAATGGCCCCATGGGATTCCGCACGAAACAGATACACGCAGGCGTCACGCCTGATCCGGTCACCGGAGCCATCCTCACCCCGATCTACCAGTCGACGACGTTCGTCCAGGATTCGGTGGACGACTACATGGCGAAGGGATTCTCGTACTCCCGAGCCGGCAACCCGACCGTCTCGGCCTTCGAGGAGAAGGTCGCAGCGCTCGAAGGTGGGGTAGGGGCCACCGCCTACGGCACGGGAATGGCAGCGACGACCTCGGTGATGCTCGCACTGCTGGATGCCGGCAGCCACTGTGTCATCTCCGATGTGGTCTACGGCGGAACCCACCGCTTCGCCACCCAGGTCATGACCCGATTCGGCGTTCGGTTCTCGTTCGTGGACACCTCCGACCCCGCCAACGTCGCCGCAGCACTTCGGGACGAGACCCAGCTCGTGTTCACGGAGACGCCGGCCAACCCCACCCTGAAACTGACCGACCTTGCGGCGGTGTCAGAGATCACATCCGAGCGCGGCGTCCCGCACGTGGTCGACAACACCTTCTTGACTCCGTATTACCAACGCCCGCTCGAACTGGGCGCCGATCTGGTGATCCACTCGACCACCAAGTACATGGACGGTCACAACGCCACGCTCGGAGGTGCGGTGGTGGCCAGGTCGGAAGAGCACCAGGCGAAGCTCAGGTTCATGCAGAAATCGGCAGGCATGATCATGTCGCCCCAAGTCGCCTGGCTCACGTTGCAGGGCACCAAGACGTTGTCCGAGCGCATGGATCGCCAATCGGCGAACGCCCTCGAGGTCGCAGCATTCCTCGAAGGCCATCCGAAGGTGAGATCCGTCTCCTACCCGGGCCTCGAGTCGTTCTCGCAGCACGAGTTGGCGAAGCGGCAGGCGAGCGGATTCGGTGCGATGGCATGGTTCGAAGTGGATGGTGGTGTCGAAGCCGGCAAGAAGCTCATGGCGGCCGTCGAGCTGTGGTCGCTCGCCGAGAACCTGGGCTCGGTGGAGTCCCTCATCACCCACCCCGTCACCATGACCCACGGCGACATGACGCCTGCCGAGCGGGCTGCCGTCGGGATCACCGACGGCCTGGTCCGGTTGTCCGTCGGTCTCGAAGACGCCGAAGACCTGATCGCCGATCTCGCCCAGGCCCTGGATCGGGTCTGAGGCGGCTGTCGGCAGCCGGCAACCGCATGCCTGACGGCGTGTGGCGTGTGGCGTGGAGCGTGCGACGTAGAGCGTGCGGCGTTGATCAGCTGTCGACGATGTCTCCGAAGCCGTGTGAGCGCATCCAGTCGTCGTTGAACACCTTCGACAGATAGCCGCGGCCCGAATCCGGGAGGATCACCACGACGAGCTTGTCGGTGTCTTCGGCGGCCACCTGGAGCGCAGCATGTGCTGCCATCCCGCATGAACCACCGACCAGGAGGCCCTCCTCGGTGGCCAGACGACGTGTCATGGCGAACGATTCGGCATCGTTGACCTCGATGAAACGATCGATCAGGTCCAGGTCCACGGTCTCGGGGTAGAAGTCCTCGCCCACGCCCTCCACGTAGTACTGGTGGATGTCTCCGTCCGGGCCCGCCGTGTAGATCGAGCCCTCCGGATCCGCCCCGACCAGCTCGATCTCGGGTTTCCGGGCCTTGAGGAAGCGCCCGGCGCCGGTGATCGTTCCTCCCGTGCCGACCCCTGCGACGAGGACGTCGATCTGTCCGTCCGTCTGACTCCACAGCTCCGGTCCGGTCGTTGCCTCGTGGGCAGCCGGATTGGCGGGGTTGAAGTACTGGTTGGGATTGAATGCACCGTCGATCTCGGCCGTGAGAGTTCTGGCAACGCCGTAGTAGCTGTCGTCGTCTTCGGGCAGCCGGTCAGTGGGCGTGACGATGACCTCCACGCCGTATGCCTCGAGCTGGTCGCGCTTCTCCTGAGACACCTTGTCCGGAACGGTGCAGATCACCCGGTAGCCCCGGACTGCGCCGACCAGCGCCAAGCCGACACCGGTGTTTCCCGAGGTCGGTTCGATGATCGTTCCGCCCGGTTTCAACAGGCCCTGCTCCTCGGCCGCATCGATCATCGACACCGCGATTCGCTCCTTGATCGAGCCACCCGGATTCATGTGTTCGACCTTGGCCACGAGATTCCCCGGGGCGTGCAGTCTGGAGAGCCGGACGAGCGGGGTGTTCCCGATCGCTTCGACGACGTTCTCGAAGATGTCCATCCCGAGAGCCTACCGATGGGGGTCGGCCACGACGCTTCTGGGACAGCCACTCTTCGGCCTATCGTCATGTGCATGGGGGTAACAGACTTCACACCTGAAGGCAGCGAAACTCGATCGGGAGGAGGCGGGCGACTCGTCGTGGTCGCCAACCGACTTCCGGTCCGGTGGGACGACGACTCGGGTCAGTGGGTCACGAGCCCGGGTGGCCTGGTCAGCGCGCTGAGTCCGGTCCTGCAGCAGCGGAGTGGCGATTGGGTCGGATGGCCCGGCGTTGCCGGCGGCTCTCCGGACGCGTTCGTCGTCGACGGAATCAGCCAGGTGCCCGTTCCGCTCAGCGAGGCCGAGATCGATCTCTTCTACGAGGGCTTCTGCAACGGGACCGTGTGGCCGCTCTACCACGACGCCATCCGCCCCGTCGAACTGCACCGGCATTGGTGGCGCCCCTATGTCGAGGTCAACCGTCGCTTCGCCGAGGTCGTCGCCTCCACGGCGGAACCGTCCGACTTGATCTGGGTCCAGGACTACCAGCTCCAGCTGGTACCCGGGATACTCCGCTCGATGGGGCTGACGAACCGCATCGGCTTCTTCCTCCACATCCCATTCCCGCCCGTGGAGATCTTCGGCCGGCTCCCATGGCGAGAGGAGATCCTTCAAGGTCTTCTCGGTGCGGATGTCCTCGGATTCCAGACGCATCGCTCCCTCGTCAACTTCGGCCGGAGCGCGAGAACCTTCACGACCGCCACCGGTCCCGCCGAGACGCTGTCACACGAAGGCAGAACGGTCACGACCGAGACCGTGCCGATCTCGATCGATTCGGCTCTGTACGCCGAGGAGGCGGCGTCCGACGAGGTCCGGTCCGCCGCCGAGGAGTTGCGAGCGGAGCTCGGCAACCCCGAGGCGATCATCCTCGGAGTCGACCGGCTCGACTACACGAAGGGGATCGATCAACGCCTGAAGGCCTTCGAGACCCTGCTGGCCGATCGACCCGAGCTGCGCGGCAAGGTCGTACTCGTGCAGGTGGCGGTGCCGAGCCGTCAGAACGTCGGGGAGTACCAGCTGATCCGCGAGGAGATCGAACGGATCGTCGGCCGTATCAACGGCACCCACGGTGGAGCGGGATGGGTGCCGGTCCACTACTACTACCGCAGCCTCGACCGAACGGAGCTGATCGCCCACTACTCGGCGGCAGACGTGATGCTGGTCACGCCACTCAGGGACGGGATGAACCTGGTCGCCAAGGAATACGTTGCTACCCGCTCGGACGACACCGGCACGCTCGTCCTCTCCGAGTTCGCAGGCGCGGCCGAGGAGCTCAAGGGGGCTCGGATCGTGAATCCGTACGACGTCGACGCGCTTGCCGAGGCGTTGAGCGCCTCGATCGACGCGGACGACGCCGAACAGGCATCGGCCATGCGGATGCTCAAACGCAGGGTGGAGCGGTGGGACGTCCATCGATGGGCTCAGCACTGCCTCGAGTCGATCGAGGGCGTTGGGGACACCGCCTTCTGATCCTCCGATTCGGTGGTCCGGGGCCGCAGGTATCCTCCTCGGCGTGATCACCACCCGCCGGCTCGCCTGGACGGCGCTCGTCTGGAACCTCGTCGTCATCCTGCTCGGCGCCCTCGTGCGCGCCACCGGATCCGGAGCGGGATGTGGAGCCTCCTGGCCTACGTGCGACGGCGTGATCATCCCGGAGTTCGAAGGTGCAACGGCCGTGGAGTTCACTCACCGGATGGCATCGGGTGTTGCCTTGATGCTGCTCGCCTGGCTCGTGCTGAGGGTGTTTCGCACCACGAGCCCCGGGCGGCCGGTCCGCAAGGCGGCAGTCCTCTCGGCGGTGGGCATCATCTCGGAGTCGCTCATCGGAGCGGTGATCGTCCTGTACGAATGGGTCGAGAACGATGCGTCGCTCGCCAGGGCGATCTCGGTGCCGGTCCATCTCGTCAACACGCTCGTTCTACTGGCAGGGCTCACGCTGGTGGTCTATTGGCTCGATCGGGATCGTCAGGTCCGGCTCGACCGACCGCATGCCCGGGCGATCTTCGGATTCGGTGCCGGCATGCTGCTGATCGCCGCCACCGGAGCGGTGACAGCCCTCGCGGACACGCTGTTCCCTGCAGAATCCGTGATCGAGGGCATCACCGAGGACTTCTCGGCCACGGCGTCGTGGTTCACACGAGTGCGGGTGCTCCACCCGGTCTTTGCCATCCTGATCGGCGTTTCGGCGGCGCGGTGGGTGCGTTCCAACGTCTGGGACGTCGACGGTTCCGGGCGGACGGCGGCACGTGCGGTCGTCGCGATCGTGTTCGTTGAGCTGGTCGTCGGAGTCGTGAACGTGTGGACGCTCACTCCGATCGCGATCCAGCTGATCCATCTCCTGTTGGCGGATGTGCTGTGGATCGCATGGGTCTGGCTCGGCGTCGAGTTGCTGACCGATGAGGCTCGCGCCGATGCCATGGTGGAGTAGGAGTTGACCTGGCGGAATAGGCCCTGGCGGAATAGGCGTCGCCTTCCGGTTGTTGCACCGAATTCATACACTTCTGTCTATACCGAGCTCAGGGCACTTTCACGATGGCAATGACGTATCAAGAGATGGTCGCAGCCGCGAAGGCCGAGATCACCGAGATCGACACGGCGACACTCGAAGCCCGCCTCGACGACGGCACTGCGATCATCGACTGTCGTGAATCGAACGAATTCGAACAGGGCGCCATCCGAGGCGCTCGTCTCATCCCCCGAGGTGTGCTCGAGTCGAACATCGCCATGCAGATCCCGGATCGTTCGACCCCCATCGCCATCTACTGCGCTGCCGGGGCTCGATCGGCGCTCGCCGCCAAGGCACTCCAGGACATGGGCTACGAGAACGTCGTCTCGATGGCAGGTGGCTTCGGACGATGGAAAGCCGAGGGCCGTGAGTGGTCGGAGCCGGTCACACTCACCAAAGAGCAGAAGATTCGATACAGCCGCCACACCCTGCTTCCTGAGGTCGGCGAGGCCGGACAGGCCAAGCTCCTCGATGCCAAAGTGCTGCTGATCGGGGCCGGCGGCCTCGGCTCTCCCGCAGCGCTGTACCTCGCGGCCGCCGGCGTGGGAACGCTCGGGATCGTCGACTTCGACGTCGTCGACTCGTCGAACCTCCAGCGGCAGATCCTCCACAACGTGGACCGGATCGGAATGCCGAAGGTCGAGTCCGCTCGTGAGACGCTGATCGCATTGAACCCCGATGTCAAAGTGCGTCTGCACAACGTCAGGCTGTCGGCAGACAACATCATCGAGATCATGTCGGGCTACGACGTGGTAGTCGACGGTGGCGACAACTTCCCGACTCGGTATCTCATCAACGACGCCTCCCTCCACCTGGAGATCCCGGTCGTCCACGGATCGATCTTCCGCTTCGAAGGGCAGGCGAGCGTCTTCTCGCCGTATGAGGGGCCCTGCTATCGCTGCCTGTTCCCGCAACCGCCGCCGCCCGAGCTGGCACCGTCGTGCGCCGAGGCCGGCGTGTTGGGCGTGCTCCCGGGCATCGTCGGCTCCATCGAAGCGATGGAGGCGATCAAACTCATCCTCGGCATCGGCGAGCCTTTGGTTGGCAAGCTGCTCACCTACGACGCGCTCGAGCAGGAGTTCCGGCAGCTGAAGCTGCGGAGGAACCCCGAGTGTCCGGCGTGCGGCGACCGACAGCAGCCGCCCGCCATCGTCGAGTACGACGATCTCTGTATGCCGGCCGGAACGGTCGCCCGCAGCAGCTGAGCGCCGTCCGGCCCCCGATTCGACGCCGCACCCGCGGCGAGGCCTCCCCACGCGCTCGAGCAGAGAAAGACCCCACATGACTTCACAACCCGCATCAGAGACCACAGTCGACGTCAACGTGCCCCGATTCAACCAAGCGGTCGTCGCATCCCTGACCGCCATCGGTTTCGTCTTCCAGCAACCGTGGCTGGTCGTCGCCACCTTCGCCGTCCTGGCGTTGTCCTGGTCGGCGGGACCTGCAGGTGCCCCGCTCACACAGCTGTACGTTCGGATCATCCGCCCACGTCTCCAGCCAGGCGGCCCAGACGAGTTCGAGCCTGCCGGCCCGCCACGATTCGCTCAACTGATCGGGACCGTGTTCCTCGGAGCGGCCTCGTTCTCGCTCATCGCCGGCTGGACGACGCTCGGCTGGACGCTGACACTCTTCGTCACGGCGCTGGCCGCACTGGCGGCTGCAACCCGGATCTGTGTCGGATGTCTGCTCTACGAGCGGACGGTGGCGCGATGATCTGGCGAGCTGCGCTGGTCGTAGGCGTCGTAGCGCTGGCGCTGCTGTTGACACGGCTCTGGGAGCATCGGTCGCTCGGGTCGTCGCCGATCTTCGCAGCAGGACTCACCCTCGTGACGGGCGCCGATTGCCGGCTCTGCCCCCAGGCAGTGGCGGCTGCTGCCGGCGCCGACATTCCCGTCAGGATCGTGGACGTCTCCGAACTGGCCGATTCCCCCATCAAGTCCCTCCCGACGGCTCTGGTGGCCGATCGGACCGGAACCGTGATCGCCAGCCGCTCGGGTCGCTCGGCGATCAGCGGCATGGCCGAGTTGATCGCCACGGCGAGGAGAGTGCTGTGAAGGTTCGACTCGCCGCCGGGATCCGCGCCGCGATGGTCGAGCATGCATACCGGTGTCATCCAGAGGAGGCTTGCGGATTGTTCGCCGGTCCGTCGGGAGTCGACATCGCCAAGGTGTACCCGACGACCAATGCCCTGCATTCGTCGACGAACTACACGATCGAACCGAAAGAGCATCTACAGGCCATTCGCGACGCGGACGCCTCGGGATGGGAGATCGTCGGAACGTTCCACTCCCACCCGCACACCGTCGGCTATCCGTCCGTCACGGACGTGACGTTGGCGCCCGACCCGTCCTGGCTGTACATCCTGGTCGGGATGGAGGACTACGACTCTCCGACCGTCCGCGCCTTCCGGATCAGGGACGGCGAGATCACAGAAGAAGAACTCGAGTTCGAGGAGAACGACCAATGACGACCATCAACCTTCCGACCATCCTCCGTCAGCACACCGGTGGAGCCAAGAAGATCACCGCAAGCGGCCGAACGATCGGTGAGGTGTTCGCCGCCATCGGGAACGAATACCCCAAGCTCGGAGAGCAGCTGACGAACCCCGAGGGTGGTCTCCCCGTCTTCGTGAACGTCTTTCTCGAGGACGAGGACATCAGGTATCTCGACGGTCTCGACACCGAGGTCGAAGACGACGCAGACATCACCATCCTCCCTGCGGTCGCAGGTGGAAGATGACCCCGACTTCGGCACCGAGCCGTGAGGACCTGGCACGCTACGGCATCACGCCGACCCCGCTGGTCGATCTGAGCGCCCTGGCGCCCTCGGGAGTCACCCTGTACGGCAAGGCCGAATGGCACCTTCCGACCGGATCGCTCAAGGACCGCATCGCCGCCTCGATGGTCTGTCGGGCCATCGGCGATGGGCTCATCGATGCCGACACGAGGCTCCTGGAGCCCTCGTCGGGCAACACCGGCATCGCGCTGGCCCGGATCGCAGCCATCGAGGGGATCCCCCTCACCGTGGTCGCTCCGGACAACGTCTCTTCGGAGCGAATCGATCTGCTCAGAGCATACGGTGCCGACATTCTCTTCACGCCCGGCTCCGAAGGCTCGAACGGGGCCGTGCGACGTTCGGAGGAGCTCGCCGCAGATGGTGGCTATCTGATGCTCCATCAATACGAGAACGCCGGGAATCCGGGAGCCCATGAACTGACGACGGGCCCCGAGATCATCTCGCAGATCCACGAGGCCGGCCACGACCGACTGGATGCCTTCGTTGCCACGCTCGGCACCGGCGGGACCTTGACCGGAGTCGGGCGCTCGATCGTCGGGTCGTTCCCGGATGTCAGGATCGTTGCCGCCGAGCCGCCCTCGGGCGAGCTGATCGCCGGCCTTCGTTCGCTCGACGACGGATACATTCCGCCGATCTTCGATCCGACTCTGCTCGGAGGCAAGATCCTGGTCCGCACCCGCGACTCGATTGCGATGGCGAGACGACTCCTCACCGACCTCGGCCTGTTCGTGGGGCCATCTGCGGGAGCAGCCGTGCATGCCGCCCTCAAGGTCGCCCGCCGCCTCGAGCCGGGCTCGGTGATGGTGACCGTGCTGTGCGACGCCGGCTGGAAGTATCTGTCGACCGGCATGTTCTCCGGCACCGTCGACGAGGCGACCGACCGGGTCCTCGGGATCACGCTCTGGTGATCGGCCCTACTGGCCTCGATCGGTCACCCGATGTGCGGTCAGCGCGAGAGGTACGCTGAGTTCAGATGGCTGACCGGATGTACGGAGGGATCGAGGCGGGTGGAACGAAGTTCGTCGCCGTAGTCGGAAGCGGTCCCGACGACATCGTCGATCGGGTCCGCATCGACACCACCGACCCCGACACCACGATCGGGAACTGCCTCGAATTCTTCGCCCGCCACGATGGGCTTCGGTCCATCGGGATCGCATCTTTCGGCCCCCTCGAGCTTCGACCCTCGCACCCAGACCATGGTCGGATCACGACGACACCCAAGCCCGGGTGGAGTGGCACGGACCTGACGGGACCGTTCCGGGACCGGTTCGGCATTCCCGTTGCGATCGACACGGATGTGAACGGAGCGGCGCTCGCCGAAGTCCGCTGGGGCGCCGCCGCCGGCCTTCGCAATGCCGTCTATCTCACGGTCGGAACCGGCGTTGGAGGGGGAGCGGTGATCGATGGCCGCCCGATCTCCGGTCTCGTTCACCCCGAGATGGGCCACGTCTCGGTGTCCCGTCTCCCCGGCGACGATTTCCCGGGCATCTGCCCGTTTCACGGCGACTGCCTCGAGGGCCTCGCCTGCGGGCCGGCGATCGAGGCGCGATGGGGTCGGCCCGCACAGGAACTCGAAGATGTCGAGCGTGTCGTCGAGATCGAAGCCGCCACGATCGCGGCAGGGCTTCGACAGGTCGTCTATGTCCTCGCACCCGAACGGATCGTCTTCGGCGGCGGCGTGTCGAAACTCCCGGGCATCCACGCCGCAGTCAACGATGCGCTGGTCGCACAGATGGCGGGCTACGCCCTCATGGCCGAACATGAAGCAGATTTCGTCGTTTCTCCCGGCTTGGGTGACAACTCTGGTGTGGCGGGGGCACTGGCACTCGCCATCGCAGCCGACTGACGGGAACCGGGTGCGCATGACCCGACGTCACATCGACATGAGAGCCGACCGCTGCGTCGTGTGGGTACTCGCCGTGGGCCTGTTGGTCTCTCTCGCTCTCCCGGCGTCGGCCGACCCGATCGAGCCGGGCGAGAGCTCCAATCTCGTCGTCACACTGCAGCACCACCTCGCCCGCCATGGGTTCTACCGGGGCCCGTTCGACGGAAGCTACGGCCCGATGACCAGTCAGGCGGTGATGGCGTTCCACAAGCATCTCGGTCTCGAGCGGAGCTTCACGTGGCAACCCGACGACTGGGAATACCTGGAGCTTCTCGATCCGGTCGAGCACCGAGGAGAGCCGGGTCTGGAAGTGGATCTCGATCTCCAGTTGCTGTACTACCACCGCGCCGAGGGCGATGTCGCCATCATCCCGATCAGCTCCGGCAACGGAGAGCACTTTCGCAACAGTTCGGGGAGACTGGTGACCGCCCGCACTCCCGAAGGCGACTTCAGCCTGCGCCGGCACATCCCCCGGCTGCACAGGAGCTACCTGGGGGCGATGTTGAAGCCGTGGTACTTCTACGGCGGATATGCCATCCACGGGTCGTCATCCGTTCCTGCATACCCTGCCTCCCACGGCTGCGTGCGGGTCCCGAACTGGGAAGCAGACTGGTTGTCCACCGACCTCTCACTCGGCATGCCGGTGACCGTCATGAGAAGTGGTGGCGTCCAGCCACCGGAATTGCCCGAGCCGCCGCAGCCGATCGACCGCGATCTGCTGATGTCCATGATCGAGTGATGCTTCACCGGGAGAGGAGCTCGCGGAGTTCTTCGGTGCCTGTGACCGGCCGGTCGCAGACGAAATTGCGGCAGAGGTAGGCCAGCGTTGCCCCGTCTGACCACCGGTCTTCGAGCAGTGGGATCGGGGCTGCGTCGGTCGTGGAGACCGCGACGGCAAGATCGGGATGGAACCCGGACCAGACTGCATCCGCCAGTCCGTGGGCACCCGGCCCGACGATGGCGAGTTCGCGCATCCCGTCGAGTCGCGATGCGGTCACGGACAGCAGATGGCCCACGGCGCTCGGATAGCGATCGATGAGAACCGCTCCGGCGGAGATCACGGCGTCGGCGGCATCTGCCAGGGCCCTGTCACCCTCGTAGGCGGAAAGCACCGCCAACGCCTCAGCGATCATCGAATTGCCGGACGGGAGCGGATTGTCCATCTGATCCTTCTTGCGGGCGATGAGTTGCTCGGCATCGGAGCCGGTGGTGAACAACGCACCGCCGTCGGGGTCGGAGAAGAGTTCGAGCGCCTCGAGGGTGAGTCGTCGGGCTGCCTCGTACCACTCGAACTCGCCTGTCGCCTGGTACAGCGAGAACAACCCGATCGCCATCGCCCCGTAGTCCTCCAGAAACGCACTGGTCGTTGCCCGGTCCCGGGCCCAGGACCTGAGCAGGCGCCCGTCGCCATCCACGAGCCGTTCCAGCACGAACCGGGCGCACGCTCTGGCGTCGTCGAGGTGTTCGTCGTTGCCGAGGACCGCGCCTGCCTCGGCGAGCGCCCTGATCGCCAGGCCGTTCCACGAGGCGATGACCTTGTCGTCGAGTGACGGTGGCACCCGGTCCGCCCGGAATGCAGCGAGGCGCTCGAGGGCCCGGTCGACCGCGGTGTCGACGGAGCCGACCTCGATACCCATCGCCTCAGCGACCTCGGCATGACTGCGGGCCCTGTACAGCACGTTGCTGCCCTCGAAGTTCCCTTGTTCGGTCACGCCGAACACCCGGGAGGCGATCTCGAAATCGTCTCCGGTCACCCGGGTGAACTCGTCGAGTGTGAAGACGGCGAACTTGCCCTCCTCGCCCTCCGAGTCGGCGTCCTGGGCGGAGTAGAAACCTCCATCCGGATGTCGAAGGCTGCTCCGCATGTATGCCAGCACTTCATCGGTGATCGTCCACAGCGACGGATCGTCGAGCACCTGCCCGGCCCGGAGATAGATCCTGGCGAGCTGGGCGTTGTCGTAGAGCATCTTCTCGAAATGGGGGATCAGCCACGCCTCATCGACCGAATACCTGGCGAAGCCGCCGATCACGTGGTCGTAGAT
>CBDTXZ010000067.1:0-14007 GCA_965364515.1 uncultured bacterium | reverse complement strand
CCACGATCGACCTCTCCCTTCAGAACGCCGCCTACGAAGCCTGCGGCCAGACCGTAGAGCGCACGTCGGCCGAGGGGTGCTGGATCGTTGCGCTCGAAGTCGAGACCGGTGAGGTGCTCGCAATGGTCGGCTTCCCCGGCTTCGACCCGGAAGCTCGGATCGGCCTGGATGGCGAGCCGTTCTCGAACTTCGCGATTCGGGGCATGTACGAGCCGGGATCGACCCAGAAACTGGTCACATTCGCCGCGGGGCTCGACACCGGAGTGTTCAGCACGGGCACGGTGATCGGTGCCGTCGCCGATCGGATCGAGATCACGCCTGGAGCCTGCGAGTCCGACACCGACGACTTGAACGGTTGTTACGGGGACTTCTCCCCGCACGAGACGCGAGACATGAGCATCCAGGAGATCTTCACGATCTCGTCGAACGTGGGGACGATCAAGGCCCAGCAGATGTTGGGTGACGGCGTGCTGGTCGATTACATGCAGCGTTTCGGCCAGGCAGGCAAGACCGGAGTCGATTTCACCGGCGAGACTCCGGGCGTGATCCGAACCGACCCCGGGTGCAGCTCCTGCCTGGCGTCACTCTCCATCGGCTACGGGGTGGCCGCCAGCCCGCTCCAGATGGCGGCGGCGTTCGCGGCGATCGGCAACGACGGGGTCTGGACAGAGCCCGCGCTCGTGCAGACGATCATGGACGTCGACGGAAACGAGCGCAGCCTCACGGCATCCACCCGCCGTGCCGTCAGTGAGGACACCGCATGGGCGATCCGACAGATGCTGCGAAACGTCGTCGTGGAGGGAACCGGACGGGCCGCAGCCGTTCCCGGATACACCGTGGGCGGCAAGACCGGCACATCGGACAAGCTCGACGAGAACGGTCAGTACATCGACGAGACGATGGCGAGCTTCGTCGGGATGGCGCCGATCGACGACCCGAAGGTGGTCGTGGCGGTCGTGGTCGACGCTCCCGCCTGGGAGTTCCGCACCGGCGGCGCCGCGGCGGCCCCGGCATTCTCGGCGGTCATGGAGGCGGCGCTGCATTCGCTGGGGGTGGCACCAGATGTCGACGCGGGGTGAGCGACTCAGCACGCTCGCAGAGATCGTCGGCGGTCGACGGGTCGGAGACGGTGATCCACTGATCCTCGACGTCACCCATGACTCGAGACAGGTCGGGGTCGGATCCCTGTTCGTGGCCGTCAAGGGCATGGTGAGCGACGGCCACGACTTCATCGGTCAAGCCATGACGATGGGAGCGTCGGCGATCGTCTGTGAGCGACCGATCGAACCCGCCGTTCCGCATGTCCTCGTCGAGGATGCACGGGGCTCGCTCGCCAAGCTCGCCGCCGCCGTCCACCACCATCCGAGTCGGGAGCTCGATGTCGTCGGGGTGACCGGGACGAACGGGAAGACGTCGGTGTCGTTCATTCTCGAGTCGATGCTCCGCTCGGCTGGAAAGGTCACCGGCCTCATCGGAACGATCACGACGCGAATCGGGGACGAGCAGATCCCGACGCTGCGGACCACGCCGGAGTCGACCGACTTCCAGCGACTTCTCAGAGAGATGGTCAACCGGGGAGCAGAAGTCGTGGTGACCGAGGTGTCTTCGCACGCCCTCCGCCTCGGGAGGGTCGACGAGACCGAGTTCGCCGTGGTCGGCTTCACCAACCTCAGCCAGGACCACCTCGACTTCCATGCCGACATGGAGGACTACTTCGCCGCCAAGCGAATGCTCTTCGAGCGGAGGTTCTCGAGTGTCGGAGTGATCTGTATCGACGACGAGTGGGGACGGCGCCTCGCAAATGACACCGCGATCGAGGTTCGAACTGTCAGCATGGGGAGCGATGCCGATCTCAGGGCCGAAATCACGGGCCGTTCCTTCGCAGGGACGGAGTTGATGCTCACGTTCCCCGACGCAGAGCGTCGGAAGGTCGAAGTGCCCCTCCTCGGAGACTTCAACGCCGAGAACGCCCTGGTGGCCGCCGGCTGCGCCCTCGAGCTCGGCCTCACCCGAGATCAGGTCGTCACGGGCATGTCCCAGGCGTCGCCCGCCCCTGGCAGGTTCGAGCTCGTCTCCGGGGGAGACCCCATCAGGATCATCGTCGACTATGCGCACACGCCCGACGGCATCGCATCGGTCATCGAGTCGGTTCGGATGCTGTCGCCCGGCAGGGTCATCGCCCTCATCGGCGCCGGAGGCGACCGCGACCGAGCCAAACGACCGCTCATGGGAGCGGCGGGGTCTTCCGCCGACCTGCTCATCGTCACTTCCGACAATCCACGGACCGAGGATCCCGAGGCGATCATCGCTGAGCTGATGTCGGGTGTCTCCGGTGTCGAGGCCATTGCGATCGTCGATCGAAGAGAAGCCATCGTGGCTGCTGTCGATGCAGCCCACGACGGTGACGTCGTGCTCGTGCTCGGCAAAGGCCACGAGCGGAGCCAGGAGATCGGGGATCGGGTCCTGCCGTTCGATGATCGGCTCGTTGCGAGATCGGCGCTCGCCGAGCGACGGAGGCGGACGCCGTGATTGCTCTGCTCGTTGCCGCATCCGTTGCGCTGTTCCTCTCGATCATCGTGACCCCGACCGCGATTCACGTTCTTCGGAGTCGCAACATCGGTCAGTTCATCCAGGAGGAGGTCGAGGGCCACGCTCACAAGCACGGCACTCCGACCATGGGCGGCGTCGTGATCGTGGGTTCGGTGGTGGTGGCGTACCTGCTGGCCCACGTTCGGTTGTGGACTGCATCCGACGGACTCACTTTCCAGGTCGAGAACTTCGCCGGAGGTGGCCTGCTCGCACTGTTCGCCCTGGTGGGAATGGCAGTGATCGGTTTCCTCGACGACTTCGTGAAGTACAGCCGGAAGCGGTCGCTCGGTCTCAAGGCCCGGTGGAAGTACGCCGGCCAGCTCTTCGTCGCAGGCGTGTTCGCCGTGGGCGCAGAGGGTCTGGGCGTCTCCACCGACCTCTCGTTCACCCGGCCGATGGACTTCGACCTCGGCGTCTTCTTCGTCGTGCTGGTGCTCTTCTTGCTCACTGGCGCCGCCAACGGAGCCAACCTCGCGGACGGCATGGACGGTTTGGCGGCCGGATCGGGGGCGCTCATGTTCGGTGCCTACACGATCATCGCCTTCTGGCAGTCACGCAACGCCGACATCTATGTCAGCGCAACCAACCCCCGCGAGCTGGCGATCATCTCTGCAGCGATGCTGGGGGCGCTGTCCGGGTTTCTCTGGTGGAATGCACCACCTTCGAAGATCTTCATGGGCGACGTGGGCTCGAACGCCATCGGAGGGCTTCTCGCCGCGGTGGCACTGCTCTCCAACACCACGCTGCTGCTCGCCATCATCGCAGGGCTCTACGTCGCCGAGACGCTCTCGGTGATCATCCAGGTCGGGGTGTTCCGCTACACGCGGAAGCGTGTGTTCCGGATGGCGCCGTTCCACCACCACTTCGAGCTGTTGGGGTGGCCGGAAACGACGGTCGTGATCCGGTTCTGGATTCTCGCCGGCATCGGCGTCTCGCTCGGGCTCGGCTTCTTCTACGCCGACTATCTGGCGGCAGGAGGGATCCTGAATTGAGGGTCCTCGTTCTCGGCGCCGCCGTGTCCGGTCTCGCGGCCGCTCGACTCGCCGCCCGTTCCGGTCATGTCGTTTCGGTGTACGACTCGAATCCCGATCGTGCGGCGGCGATCATCGCCGAGGGCCTGCCTGCAGTGGTCGGAACCTGGGATCCGAACCATCTGACCGGTGTGGATCTGGTGGTGGCCAGCCCAGGATTCGCCGAGCACTCGGCGCCGATCACCGATGCTCACGAGTCGGGTGTCGATGTGGTCGCCGAGTTCGAATGGGCGTGGGAGCAGTTGCAGGTTGAGCGAACCGTTGCGATCACCGGCACCAACGGCAAGACCACCGTGACAGAGCTGGTGGCGCGGATGCTCGTCGCTTCCGGGATCGATGCGGTTGCGATGGGGAACATCGGGCTCGCCGTGTCGGACGCGGTCGCGGCCCCTCCGGATGTGGCCGTCGTCGAGGTGTCGAGCGCCCAACTCCAGCTCTCGCAGACCTTTCACCCCGAAATCGCAGTGGTCACCAACGTCGAGGTCGACCACCTCGACTGGCATGGCAGCGCAGAGGCCTATCGGCGAGCGAAGCAGAAGATCGTGGCCCGCCAGGTGGAGGAAGACGTCGTGGTGTTCACCTCGAGCGATCCGGGCGCCGTCGCCGTTGCGGAAGCGAGCAAGGCGCGCCCTCTGGGCGTCGACCAGTTCGCAGAGTCCGGAGTCGGCTTCGGCGGAGATGCCGATGCCATCTCGATCGGCGGCGTCCGCATCTCCCGCTCCGACCTGGCTGCGCCGCCAGGACCGTTCATCCAGAACATCCTGCTCTCCTCGGCGGCCGCCATGGAGGCCGGGGCCGGAGTCGAGGAGGTCGTCGAGACTGCGATGGCTTTCACCCCGGGCCCCCATCGCCAGCGCCTGGTGGCCACGATCGGAGGCGTGCAGTTCGTCGACGACTCCAAGGCCACGAACCCTCATGCCGCCCTTGCCGCCATCTCGGCGTACGACTCGGTCGTGCTGATCGCCGGAGGTCAGTCGAAAGGCCTCGACATCGCCAGCCTCGCCAGGCAGCCGAACGTCCGCGCCCTGGTCGCGATGGGTGAGTCGGCTCGTCTGCTCTGCGACGCGGCTCCGCAGACCTCCACCGAGGTCGACTCGATGGAACAAGCCGTCGAGGTCGCCTACGGCCTCGCCAGCCCCGGTGACGTCGTGTTGCTCTCGCCCGGCGGGGCCAGCTGGGACATGTTCGATTCATACATCCATCGCGGCGAGTCGTTCGCAGCCGCCGTCAACGAGATCGCAGAGAGGTCGACGACTCCATGAGCACCCGTACCGCCAAGGTCACTTCCATCACTGCCAGACGGGCCGCAGAGCGCCGACGCTCCGAACAGTCGGTTGCCAACGTCCGTGCTGCGACGACGCTGTTCGCGGTCGTGGCCGCCTTGCTCGTCATCGGCGTCACGGCCACGATCTCGGCGTCGTCTGCAGTCGCCATCGACCAGCAATCGGACAGCTTCTACTTCTTCAAGCGGCAGCTCGTCGGCATCGGCCTCGGGGTCGTTGCGATGGCGGTCGCCTCCCGAATCCCGTACACGACCTACAAGAAGCTGGCGGTCCCGATCTTCGTGGGGACGACCGGGTTGTTGCTGGCGACGCTGGTCGTCGGAACGGGAGCCAACGGCGCACAGCGGTGGATCGCCGTGGGCCCGATCACGATCCAGGCCTCGGAGATCGCCAAGTTCGCCGTGATCGTGACCCTCGCGGCCGTGTTGGACAAGAAGCGCAAACTCCTGGGTGACTTCGGCCATTTCGCCGCACCCGTCATGGCCATCATGGGCTTGACGGGCCTCTTGATCATGCTTCAGCCCGATCTGGGGACCACGATCGTGATCGCCGCAGCGGCGCTCGGTGTCATCCTCACGTCGGCGACGCCGGTGCGCTTCGTGCTCTCCACAGGTTTCGCCGGTGCGGCGGTGGCCACCGTTCTGGCGTTCTCCTCCGACTACCGGCTCGACAGGCTCATCGGGTTCCGTGACCCGTGGGCCGATGTCGAGGGGACCGGCTGGCAGTTGATCCAGAGCTACTACGCGCTCGGTTCCGGCGGCATGACCGGCGTGGGTCTCGGCGCAAGCCGGGCCAGATGGTTCTATCTCCCCAATGCGCACACCGACTTCATCTACGCCATCATCGGTGAGGAGACCGGGTTCGTCGGTGGCCTGCTCGTGATGCTTCTCTTCGTGCTCCTCGCCGCAGCCGGTTGGGCGATCGCCTCGAGGGCAACGGACCCGTTCGGGCGGATGGTGGCGACGGGGATCACGGTGTGGCTCACCTTCCAGGCGGTCGTGAACATCGGGGGAGTGCTCGGGGTGCTTCCGATCACGGGCATCACCCTGCCGTTCGTCTCCTACGGAAGCACCGCAGTGGCGGTGTCGATGGGGGCCATCGGCGTGCTCGCCAACATCGCCTACAGCGGTGGGTCGAGGCCACGGAAGCGGAGATGACCTTCGCCATCGCCGCTGCCGGCACCGGTGGCCACGTGTTCCCGGGACTCGCGGTGGGAGAGGCCCTGGTCGCGTCCGGTGTCCCGCGCAGCGAGATCCTCTTCGTCGGCGGGAGACGCCTCGAGGCTGTCGTGTACCCGGACGCGGGGTTCCCGTTCCTCCCCGTCGAGCTCATGGGTCTCCAGCGGCGGCTGACACCTGAGAACCTCCGGATCCCGGTCGTCGTCAAGCGGGCCGTCGATCGAATCGGTCGCGAGTTCGCCGCGCGGTCGGTCGGTGCCGTGCTCGGCCTCGGGGGATACGTCACGGTTCCGGCCGGCTTGGCGGCCCGGCGGCGGGGCATCCCCTTCTGCGTCAGTGAGCAGAATGCCCACGCAGGGCTGGCGAATCGGTTGATGAGCAGGCTGGCGAGCGCGTCGTTCGGCGCCTTCCCGCACACCGAGGGAATGCCTGCCGCAACGTGGGTCGGCAACCCGATCCGAGCGTCGGTGCTGACACCGGTCGACTCCGCCGAGGCGCGTGCCTCCTACGGACTCTCGGCGGCGGCTCCGGTGGTCGGTGTCTTCGGCGGGTCCCTCGGGGCGGCCGTACTGAACGACGCCGTGGAGGCGAGCATTACGAACTGGATCCAGGAAGGCATCGAGGTGCTCCATCTGGTCGGGGAGCGCAACCGTCATCTCGTCGACCGCTCCGCCTCGATCGACGGATGGCACGTCGTTCCGTTCGAGGAACACATGGAACGCTTCTACGCGGCATGCGATCTCGTGGTCGCGCGCTCAGGCGGTGCGGTCGCGGAACTGACGGCCACGGGCACGCCATCGATCCTGGTGCCGGGCTCGTTCGGGTCGGGCGGTCATCAGGAAGCCAACGCCGCCGAACTCGAGAAGGCGGGCGCAGCCGTGATCGTGAAAGAGGAGGTGATCTCGGGTCTCGGTGGCACTGTTGCCAGATTGGTCGCGGACGAGGACGGCCTGGCTGCGATGTCCGAAGCGGCCAGGTCGTTCGCGAAGCCCGACGCAGCTGCAAACATCGGTGCCGTGTTGAGAGAGATCCATGTCTGAATCGCCCGACCTCATGTTCGATGACGTGCGCCGCCTCCACCTCGTGGGAGCAGGCGGGGCCGGGATGAGCGCACTCGCCAAGCTTCTCGCCGGGCGCGGGCGGGTGGTGACCGGGTCCGATCTCAGGGCGTCGGAGACCTTGACAAGACTGTCCGAGCTGGGGATCGAGACGTGGGCGGGACACCGTCCCGAACACGTCCAAGACGTGGATCTGGTCGTCGCCTCCTCTGCCGTTCCCGAGGTGGATGCCGAGTTGGCCGCGGCGCGAGCCGCCGGGGTGCCGACATGGCGCAGACCGAAGCTCCTGGAGGCGATCACCAGGGAGATCCCGACCATCGGCGTGACCGGCACCCACGGGAAGACGTCGGCCACCTCGATGATGATCCTGGCTCTCAGGGCGGCCGGTCGTGACCCTTCGTTCGTGGTCGGCGGCGAGATCGTCGAGTTGCGAACGAATGCCCACGCCGGACGCGACGACCTGCTCGTTCTCGAGATCGACGAGGCGTTTGGGACCTTCGAGGACGTGCACTGCACCGGGCTGGTGCTGACCAACGTCGAACCCGAGCACCTCGATCACTTCAAGACGGCCGAGGCGATGGAGGAGGCGTTCACGCGGGTCGTTCGTGCGGTGGAAGGCCCGGTCGTGGCGTGTATCGACGACCCGGGTGCCGCTCGCATCGCCGAGCGGACCGGTGTGGACACCTACGGGACGTCGCCGAGGGCAACGTGGAGGATGTCCGCGCCCGTCGCCGGTCCGAGCAGCGTTCGGTTCTCGCTCTCCGGTCCCGGTCACGGGCCCACCGAGATCGAGGTGTCGAAACCCGGCGTCCACATGGCTCGCAATGCGGCCGGGGTGATCGCCTTGTTGGCGACGCTCGGTGGTGACGTCGAGGTCTTCGCCTCCGGCCTGAAGTCGTTTCAAGGCGTGCGACGACGTTTCGAACACCGCGGCGAGATAGGTGGCGTCACGATGATCGACGACTACGCCCATCACCCCACCGAGGTCGCAGCGACGCTCAGAGCAGCTCGAGCCCGGGGCGCCGGTCGGTTGGTCGCAGTCTTCCAGCCACATCTGTACTCCCGCACCGAGCGTCTCCATCGCGAATTCGGTGCGGCGCTCGCACAGGCCGACCTCGTCGTCGTGTCCGACGTCTACGGGGCGCGGGAGACGCCCATTCCGGGTGTGTCCGGTGCGATGGTGGCGGACGCCGCCGTGCGCTCCGGTGCGCCCCGAGTCGAATACGTGCCACATCGCTCGGATCTCGCGTCGGTGGTCGCAGGACTGGTCCGCTCCGGTGACGACGTGATCACGATGGGGGCGGGTGACATCACATTGCTCGCAGGCGAGCTCGGAAGCCTGCTCCCTGCATCATGAGTGGACTCGACGAGTTGGTCGATCGCAATCTCGTCCGAGCCGATGTCGTGCTCGGGCCGCTCACGACCTATCGGTTCGGCGGGCCCGCCAGGTATCTGGCCGAGGTCGGCACTCTCTCCGAGCTGCAGCGGCTGATCTCGGCTCGATCCGGGGAGCCGGTGCTGGTGCTGGGACGGGGGAGCAATCTCGTGATCGCCGACGGTGGCTTCGACGGTCTGGTGATCAGGCTCACGGGGGAGTTCGAGCGGATCGAGATCGAAGGCACGACGGTCGTTGCGGGTGGTGCGGCCTGGCTTCCCACCGTGGCCCGTCGATCGGTCGATGCCGGACTCGCCGGACTGGAGTTCTTCGTCGGGATCCCCGGATCGGTCGGTGGGGCGGTTCGCCAGAATGCCGGTGGGCACGGGAGCGAGACGAGAGAGCGGCTCGAATCCGCCGATCTCGTGTCGCTGACCGACGGCTCGGCCGTGACACGCACGCCCGACGAGCTCGACATGTCGTATCGGTCGACCAACATCCGCGCCGACCAGGTCGTCACCGTCGCTCGCTTCGCAACCGATCTTGGTGACGTCGACTCCGGTCGCGAGCTGATCGCCTCGATCGTCACATGGCGCAAAGAGCATCAGCCGGCTGCCGTATACAACGCCGGCAGCGTGTTTCGCAACCCGGTCGGAGACTCCGCCGGACGGATCATCGATGCGCTCGGGTTGAAGGGGCTCTCCGTCGGGGGAGTGCGAGTCTCCGAGAAGCACGCCAACTTCTTCGTTGCGGCTCCCGGGGCAACCGCCTCCGATCTGCACGGCCTCGTCGCCCGGATCCGAGAGATCGTCCTCGACGAGACCGGCATCGACCTCGAGCCGGAGATCCAGTTCGTCGGTGATTTCGGATGACACACGACCGCTTCGCCGAGCGCAGACGCACCGTGGCAGAGGATCGCGCGCGGAGGGCCCTCAGACGCACCACCGTGATCCTCGGGATGGCGGCGATGATCGCCGGTGTCGTCTATCTCTTCCATTCGCCGGTGCTCTCGGTGAAGACGCTCGACATCGAGGGAGCCGAGCACGCCGGTGTCGACCACGTCCTGGCGAGCCATGGGATCTCGATCGGGGAGCCGCTCATCTGGACGGACGTGGCCGGGGCGACGGCTGCGCTCACAGACGATCCCTGGGTCGAGTCGGTTTCGGTCGAGCGACGATGGCCGACGACGGTGAACGTGTCGGTGGCCGAGCGACAGCCGGTCGGTACCGTGGGCGGTGTCGCCGTGGCCGTCGACGGGGTCATCCTGCCCAACGCACCGGTCGAGGGCCTCCCCGTGGTGCGGATCGAGGGCGAAGCGGTGGGCGGGCGATACCCCGGTCAGGAGATCGTCGGTGCGCTTCGGTTTCTGTCGGCGATCCGCCCCGACCTGGCCGCGGCTGCGTCGGTCGCCTCGTCGCCGGAGGGCCTGGTGGCGGTGGTCTCGGGGTACACGGTGCGACTCGGGCGGCCGGTGGACATGGAGGAGAAGGCCCGGGCGCTCGGCCCGGTGCTCGACGAAGAGCCACCCGAGGGGTCCGAGATCACGCTCGTGGCCCCTGCACGCCCGTCGGTGCTGGCCCCGAATGCGACGGTTCCGGCAGCTTCCGGCGACCCCACGAACCCTGAAGTCGTGGATGAGGGTTGAGCACAACCCTCGACCCGGCCAACCCTGGACCTCTACTTGAACCTCAGGGTGCTGGGCTTTACGGCGGGGTCGCGAATGTGTAACCATGCTCTCGGACTTCGACGCCCGGCCCACCGAATCGCCAGTGAATCGGGCGCATGAGAGAGGAAAGCACATGGGAATGCAGATGGGTTCCGGCGGATATCTCGCCGTCATCAAAGTGGTCGGCGTCGGAGGCGGCGGCGTCAATGCCATCAATCGGATGATCGAGGCGGGTGTCCGGGGGGTCGAGTTCATCGCGCTCAACACCGACGCACAGGCACTGCTGATGTCGGACGCAGACGTCAAGCTCGACATTGGACGTGAGATCACCAGGGGCCTCGGTGCCGGCGCCAACCCCGAGATCGGTCGCGCCGCCGCCGAGGCCCACCGGGCAGAGCTCGAGGAAGTGCTCAAGGGTGCCGACATGGTCTTCATCACCGCAGGCGAAGGCGGCGGCACGGGGACCGGCGGCGCTCCGATCGTCGCCGAGGCCGCCAAGAGCCTCGGAGCCCTGACCGTGGGCGTCGTGACGCGGCCGTTCGGTTTCGAAGGGCGCCGCAGGGCGGTCTATGCCGAACAGGGCATCCAGTCATTGCGGGACGCTGTCGACACGCTCATCGTCATCCCCAACGATCGGCTACTCGAGGTCGGCGACCCCAAGGCGCCGATCACCGACACGTTCCGACTCGCCGACGAGATCCTCACGAACGGAGTCGCCGGGATCACCAACCTCATCACGACGCCGGGGTTGATCAACGTCGACTTCGCCGATGTGAAGACTGTCATGTCCGATGCCGGGAGTGCCGTGATGGGGATCGGGAAGGCTTCGGGAGACGAGCGTGCGTCGCAGGCGTCCCAGCGAGCGATCTCCTCTCCGATGCTCGAGACATCGATGGAAGGGGCCAAAGGTGTCCTGCTGTCGGTGGCCGGTCCGTCGACGATGACCTTGCACGAGGCGACGACGGCGGCCAAAGCCGTCGCCGACAGCGCCGATCCCGAGGCCGAGATCATCTTCGGTGCGATCGTCGACGACGACCTGGGTGAGGAGATGCGCGTGACCGTGATCGCCGCCGGGTTCGACAAGGGGCGCGGGTCGCGACGAACGGAATCCGCTCGGCGTCCCAACGACGGTGGTGTCGACATCCCCTCCTTCGTCCAGGGGTGAGCTTCCGACCCCTCACGGCATTCAGTGAGGCCGCCGACGGCGACTTGAGAGACGACCGCGGGGCTCGCCGTCGATTGGGGGCCTCGCTCGGCATCAGCGGCGACTGGGCCGAGGTGTCACAGGTGCACGGGGCCGACGTCGTCGAGGTAAGCGCACCGGGCGCGCACGGCCCTGCCGACGGGCTCTTCACCACGGCCGTCGACCTGCCCCTCGCCGTCTTCACCGCAGACTGCGCAGGAGTCGTGATCGAAGCCGACGACGCAGTCGGGATCGCACATGCCGGTTGGCGTGGTACGGCCGGAGGCGTGGTTGCATCGTTGCGTCGACGTTTCGATGAAGGGGGTCACGTGGTGCGACGCGCAGTCATCGGCCCCCACATCCGGGCGTGCTGCTTCGAAGTCGGTGCCGAGGTCGCCGAGCGGTTTCCGGGACACCGGACCACCACGACCTGGGGTACGACGTCCGTCGATCTGGCGGGCGCGCTCCGAGAGCAGCTCGACGGCATCGACGTCGTGGACTTCGGGGCGTGCACCCATCACGAGGATGGGTGGTTCTCACATCGTCGAGACGGCGATCCCCGCAGGCTCGTAGCGCTCGTGATCGGCTGTTCCGATGGCTGACCTCGAAGGACGCTACGTCGCGGTACTCGACCGGATACGGGCGGCCGCTACGGGCGCAGGTCGGCACCCAGGAGCGATCACGCTCGTCGCGGTGTCGAAGGGGCACCCGGTCGAATCGATCCGAGAGCTGTACGACCTCGGCCATCGTGATTTCGGCGAGAACCGCGCCCAGGAGCTGCGTGACAAGGTTCCGGAGCTTCCCGAAGACATCCGCTGGCACTTCGTCGGCCCGCTGCAATCGAACAAGGTCAGGACGGTGCGCCCCGCTGCCCATGCGCTGCACTCGCTCGACCGCTTGAGCCTGGCGAAAGCGTGGATGAAGGGGGCCGGGCGACCGCCCGACGCCTACCTCCAGATCAACATCGGCGCCGAACCGCAGAAGTCGGGTGTTGCGGTGGAGGAGACCGCGGAGACGATGGAGCAGCTGAAGAGACTGGACGTCCCGATCGTCGGGTTGATGGCCATCCCCCCGCTCACTCCCGAGCCGGAAGGAGCACGCCCGTACTTCGTCGCATTGCGTGAGCTTCGGGACCGGATCGTGACCGATCACCCCGCCGTAACCGGTCTGTCGATGGGGATGACCAACGATTTCGACATCGCCGTGAGCGAGGGTGCCACGGTGGTACGCGTCGGCCGGGCTATCTTTCAAGACTGAGGTTTCAACATGTCTTCACTTTTTTCCAAAGCACTGGTGTATCTCGGGCTGGTCGATGAGGCCGAGATGGACCCCGATTCGCCACAGGAGCCGGCTCCGGTGCGCCAGTCTGCGCCGCCGCCCCAGCGCGAGAACGTTCGGTCGCTCGCACCCGACGAGGGGCGACGCGTCGAGCCGCCTGCCTCGGCCTCCCGAACCTCCGCGCGCCATTCCGATGTCCCCTCCGTCGCCGGCGTCCGCCCGATCCGCCCCGAATCGCGAGCCGACATCCTCGTCATCGACGAGTTCGGAGACGCCAAGATCCTCGCCGATCGAGTGAGGGAGTTGGTCCCGGTCGTGCTCGATTTCCGCACCGCGGACGAAGACCTGGTGCGCCGCGTGGTCGATTTCTCGTCCGGCCTCATCTACGCCCTCGACGGGACGATGAGCAAGGTCGGAGAGGGGCTCGTGCTCGTTCTTCCGCCGAACATGTCGCTCGACGACAACGAGAAGCGTCGGCTCGCGAGCCTCGGTGCCTACGAGGAGCGGATCTGAACGATGGAGATCCTCTGCACCATCCTCCAGTTCTATTCACTCGCCGTCATCGCATGGGTGATCCTCTCCTGGATCCAGGTCCCGTCGGACCACCCGGTGGCGAAGGTGCAGCTGCTGCTCGATCGGATCATCTACCCCGTGATTCTCCCGCTCCGCCGCGTGATGCCCTCTCCGCGGGTCGGGGGCGCAATGCTCGACCTGTCGCCCATCGTGCTGATCCTGGGCATCGCCCTGCTCCGCGGCATCATCTGTTAGACAAAGCACCGAAACCGACTGGTTCGACTCCTAAGCTTGAACCACTCTCCGTGACCGAGGTTCCGACATGCCGCTGACACCGATCGATGTCCAACAGAAGACCTTCGCCACCGCTCTGCGTGGATACGACCTCGACGAGGTCGACGATTTCCTCGATGCCGTGGTCGTCGCCCTGAAGGACTACGACCAACGTCTCTCCGATGCCCAGGAGCGCATCAGCACGCTCGAGGCCGAACTGAACGACCGGGGGGACGCCGAAGGGGCGATCGCCAGAGCACTGGTCGCAGCACAGCGGTCCGCCGACTCGATCGTCGCCGACGCCAAGGAGCAGGCGGAGCGGATCCTGGCCGATGCCGACAGCGAGGCCAACGAGTTGGCCGACACCAGGGAAGCCGAGCGCCGTCGTCTCCAGACCGAGATCGACGAGATCCGCACCAAGGTCGGCGCCGTCCGAGCCAGCGTCGCTGAGCTGACGGCGAGCATCCCGGTCACCCTCGACGAGATCGACGACGTCCTCGAGTCACACACGACCAAGCCGGTCGGCGCGACGTTCGACGCGGCAGAGCCGGTCGGCGGATACGAGATCGCCCAGGAACCC
>CBDTXZ010000066.1:0-14184 GCA_965364515.1 uncultured bacterium | reverse complement strand
GTGAGGACACGCTCACGAAGTGAGGACACGCTCACGAAGTGAGGACACGCTCACGCAGTGAGGACACGCTCACGCAGTGAGGACACGCTCACGCAGTGGAGCCACGCAGGACTGTCGCAGGCCGGATTTCGCGTCCTGGAAGCCCTCGAATCGCGCGCCTACGATGGGCGAACTACAGGCTTGTAAGTCGATCGAGGACCAGCGAGGATCGTGTCGACCCCGAAATCGTTCGCACATCTCCATGTTCACACCGAGTTCTCCATGCTCGACGGTGCCGCTCGGGTCAATCAACTCGTCAAGGCGGCCGAGGCCGATGGCCAGCCCGCCGTGGCCATCACCGACCACGGTGTGATGTATGGCGTCATCGACTTCTACAAGGCTGCGAAGCAGACGAGCGTCAAGCCGATCATCGGTGTGGAGGCGTACATCGCCCCTGGCAGCCGATTCGATCGCCCGAGGGGGCGTGACAACCAGCGCTATCACATGACGCTTCTGGCCGAGAATCAGACCGGCTATCGCAATCTCATGAAGCTCGTCAGCCACTCCTATCTCGACGGCTACTACTACAAGCCTCGGATGGACGACGAGCTCTTGGCGACGTACTCAGAGGGCATCATCGCCACGTCCGGCTGTCTCGGCGGCGAAGTCGCCAAGCTGCTCGCTCCCGACGCATCACGCGAGGAGGGCAACAACGGCCAGGTGCGTGACTTCGACGCTGCCCTCAAGGCGGCCTCGAGATATCAGGACATCTTCGGCCGGGACAACTTCTTCATCGAGGTCGCCGACCACGGCATCGCCGCCCAGCGCAAGATCCTCCCCGACCTCGCCCAGATCGCCAAGACACTGGACGCCCCGCTCCTGGCGGCCAACGACAGCCACTACATCCAAGCAAAGGACGCCGCCGCCCACGACATCCTCCTCTGCATCCAGACGGGTTCGACCCGCGACGATGCCAATCGGTTCCGGTTCGAGGGGTCGGGCCTCTACATGAAGACGGCAGCAGAGATGCGGGCCCTCTTCGACGAGGAGATGCTGCCGGGAGCGAGCGACAACACCCTCTGGGTGGCCGAGCGCGCCAATGTCGAACTCGAGTTCGACAACATCCTGCTCCCGACGTTCCCCGTGCCCCAGGGCCACACCGAGGAGTCGTATCTCAGGGAGCTCGTGGAGCAGGGAGCGAGGAAGCGCTACGGCGATCCGCTCTCCCAGGAGGTGCGCGATCGCATGGAGCACGAGCTCCGCATCATCTCCGAGATGGGCTTCCCGGCATACTTCCTGATCGTCTGGGATCTCATCCGGTATGCCCACTCGGAAGGAATCCGGACCGGCCCCGGCCGTGGATCGGCAGCCGGATCCCTCGTCGCATACTGCCTGAACATCACCAACCTCGATCCGCTCGAGTACGGGATGATCTTCGAGCGTTTCCTCAACCCCGGTCGCAAGGAGATGCCCGACATCGACATGGACTTCGACGAGCGCTACCGGTCAGACGTCATCCGGTACGCCGCGGAGAAGTACGGGTCGGATCACGTTGCTCAGATCATCACCTTCTCGACGATCAAGGGGAAGCAGGCGGTCCGGGACTCTGCCCGGGTGCTCGGCTTCCCCTATGCGGTCGGCGACAAGATCGCCAAGCTCATGCCACCTCCGATCCTCGGGAAGGACGCCTCACTCGATCAGTGCCTCCAGCCTCCCGATCCCGACGGTGACGAGACGATCAAGGACTTCTACAACAACGCTTTGGGCTTGCGCCAGGCCTACGACGAAGACGAGGACGTCAAGGCCGTCGTCGACGCCGCAATCGGGCTCGAGGGCCTGCGTCGCCAGGACTCGATCCACGCCGCCGCCGTCGTCATCGCCCCCGAACCGCTCACCGACATCCTGCCCATCCAGCGGAAGGGTGAGGGAGCGGAGGTGGTCACGCAGTACGACGGCCATTGGATCGAGAGCCTCGGTCTACTCAAGATGGACTTTCTCGGCTTGCGCAACCTGTCGACGATCGAGCGCTGTCTCGAGTTGATCGAGCTCAGCCACGGTGAGCGGATCGACATCGACAACATCCCGCTCGACGACGAGAAGACCTTCGAGCTCATCCGCCGTGCCGAGACGATCGGCGTGTTCCAGCTCGAAGGCGCCTCGATGCGATCACTGATCAGGGCGCTTCAGCCCGACACGTTCGATCACATCATCGCCGTCAACGCCCTGTTCCGGCCGGGACCGATGGGAAAGAACATGCACTACGCCTACGCGGATCGCAAGAACGGCCGGGCCGAGGTCGAGTATCCGCATCCGGCGACCAAGCCCTTCCTCGAGTCGACGTTCGGGATCATCACCTATCAGGAGCAGGTGATGCAGCTCGCCCGTGACATGGCCGGATACTCGATGGCCGAAGCGGACAACTTGCGAAAAGCCATGGGCAAGAAGATCAAGTCCAAGATGGCGCAGGAGAAAGAAAAGTTCATCGCCGGCTGTGTCGAACAGGGCCACCCCGAGCAGCTCGGCCGCGATCTGTGGGATGCGGTCGAGCCCTTCGCCGGTTACGGCTTCAACCTGAGCCACTCAGCCTGCTACGCCTACGTCGCCTACCAGACCGCCTACCTGAAGGCCCACTACGGCGCCGAATACATGGCCGCGCTGCTCACCTCGACCAAGAAGGACAAGGATCGAACCGCGATCTATCTCAACGAGTGCAGGCTCATGGGCGTCGACGTGCTCGTCCCAGACGTCAACGAATCAGATGTCGACTTCACCGTGGTCGACGGAAAGATCCGGTTCGGTCTCTCGGCGGTTCGCAACGTCGGGGAAGCCGTTGTGGAGAAGATCGTGGCTGCTCGCAACGAGCCATTCGCCGACTTCATCGATTTCGTCGAGCGGGTCGATCTCGATGTGCTGAACCGTCGCACCCTCGAGTCGATGATCAAGGCGGGAGCGTTCGACGGCCTGGGTCTGCCTCGCAAGGGATTGTTGGAGCGATTCGAGGAGATCACCGAGGCCATCGCCGTCCGCAGGCGCAACGAGGAGGCCGGTCAGTTCTCGCTGTTCGGCAGCGTCGAGCCCGCGAGCGAGAACGGCAACTGGGACATCAGCGACGTGGAGTGGTCCAAGGAGGTCAAGCTGGCGTTCGAGAAGGAGATGCTCGGCCTCTACATCTCCGATCATCCGCTGCTGGCGGTCGCGTCCTCGCTCAAGGCTGCGGGAGCGGTCTCGATCCCGACGCTGCTCGAGATGTCGGATGGTGCGTCGGTCACGGTCGGTGGGCTCATCACGGTCGTCAACCGGAAATACACCAAGAAGGGTGATCCGATGATGTTCTGCCAGCTCGAGGACCTGGAGGGGTCGGTGGAAGCGGCCTGTTTCACCAGGACGGTGGCGGAGTACGGTCAGCTGATCTCCGAGGACGCGATCGTGCTCATGAAGGGAAGGCTCGATCATCGTGGCGACGACGTGAAGTTGATCGTCAGAGAGGTGATCCAGCCGAAAGTCGTGGACACCGACACCGTGCGGCTGAAGGTGCCGGCAAACCGGATGTCCGCCGATCTCGTGGCCAGGCTCAAGAGTGTGCTGGGCAACCATCCGGGCACTGCAGCGGTGTATCTCGTCCTCCAGAACGGCACCAGTCACAAGACCCTGAAGCTCTCCGACGAGTTCCGGGTCGACCCCCGCTCCGCCCTCTACGCCGAGCTCGGCGAGCTCCTCGGCCCCGGCGCGATCGATTTCTAGCTCGCTCGCGTTGCGGCGTGGCGCTCGCGTTTCTGCTGTCGTCCGGCCTGGCGGCAGGAGCGTGTCGTCCAGCCTGGGGGCCGGAGCGTGTCCTCCTGCCTGGCGGCAGGAGCGTGTCTTGCTCGCTGGCGCTCGCAGCGTGTTGTCGCCTTCGGCGGCGTGTCCGCGACCCGTCGGGAGTCGTGTTCCGGGGGCGGTGCAGTGAGGATCACCTCAGACGCGGACACGCTCACGAAGTGAGGACACGCTCACGAAGTGAAGACACGCTGAGACCGGCAGGTCGCCAGTCAGGTCGCTAGGTCCAGAGGTTCTCGAGGGAGTATCCACCGGCGGTGGTGAGGAGGGCTTCGAGGGAATCGAGGTCCGTGGGTGCGGTCGGCTTCCAGTCCATCGTCGTGACCTCGGTGGAGTAGCGCTCTGCGAACTGTGAGCGCAGCCGCCGTTGCCTGGCTGACTCCTTCGACCAACGCGCCAGGTTGTGGGCGAGTTCGCCTTCGGAGTCGGTGGCAGATGCGTCGATCCATTCCATCGGGAGCGACCGGTTGAAGATGACCGAGGTCGGGTGTTGCGCATTCGCCGGGAGGTCACGGAAGAAGCGGATCGCCTCCCGCATCGGGGTCGGATCCGCAGTCGTGACGATGAGTGTCTGCGCGGTCGTGAGCACGCCCTCGATCTCTGCCGACGAGGCGGCGATCCCGTCGTAGGTGGTGCGCAGATCGACGAGGAACTGTGCGACCCGTTCGAAGAGGCCGGCTCCGAGCACCGCGTCGGCGATTCGGATCGCCGGCCGGGCGGCACGATCGAAGAAGAAACGGCGGCCCGGGAGGCTGCCGCCGGTGAGCCAGCGAAGCAGCCTGCCGCCGATGAGATCGGTCATGTTGGCCGGCGCCGTGAAGAACTCGATGCCTCCGGCCGACGGCGGAGTGTCCACGACGACGAGATCCCATCTCCCCGTCTTCACGAACCGGGTGGCCTCCTCGGCGGCGGCGTACGACTGACTGGCGGGAAACTGACCGGTGGCGGCCGCGAACAGGTCGTTCTCGACGAGTCGGTCGGCAACGGCCGGGTCGGCGTGCCTGCGAGCGATCGATTCCCACGATGCCGTGGCGTCGAGCATGGCAGCCCACAGAAGCGGCTCGTCTTCGACCTTCGACGGCTCTGCCCCGAGTTCTGCGATGCCGAGCGCATTTGCCAGCCGCCGGGCCGGATCGACGGTCAGCACAAGGGTCTCGAGCCCGCGTCGGGCTGCTGCGACACCGATCGCGGCGGATACCGTGGTCTTCCCCACTCCTCCTCCGCCGGTCACGAGAATGGCGGCCGTCATACGAGGACAGCTCCCATTGCCTCGCCCAGGCGGTCTGCGACCGTCTCGGGTGAGTCGACGCCGAACAGAAACGGCAGTTCGACATCGGCGGGAAGGCGCTCGAGCCAGATCGACTGCTCGGCCGTGAGGCTTCGATGGAGGCTGGCGGCCTCGGCCTCGGCACCGAATCCGGCATCGTCGGTCTCGAGCGGGGGCAGCACCCGATTGACGAACACCGATCGGCTCCCGATCACGGGATGGGCGTCGAGCCAGTCGAGCGCCTCGAGCGTTTCGGACGTGGGCAGTTCTTCCGGCACTGACACCAGGACCAACTCGCTGGCAGTCGGGTCCATCTGGATGTCGCTCATCCACTTCGCCTGATCGGCGATCCGTCCGCTCGAGACGAGGTTGGCCATGGTCGTGGCGGCGCCGAGGAAGGATCCGATCTGTCCCGTGGGCGGCCCGTCTGCGACCACGAGGTCCCAGTGGCCGGTCTTCACCTCCCACAGCACCTTCCCCATCGTGACGATCTCTCGGATGGCGGGGGCGGTGGAGGCGAGGACGTCGAACGCCCGAACGGCCGGGGCGAACGTGGCGTAGGTGGGGAGGCCGACCTGGATCTGGAGGTATTCGACCATCGCCGTCGCCTTGTCGATCGCGAGCGCATGCAGGTTGGGTTCGGTCTCATGGGGCCGGAATGCCAGTGACGTCTTACCGACGTGTGCGCCGAGTCCCATTCCGTTGCCGATCATGGAGAGGACGAGCGTGTTGCGGCCGGCACGTGCCGCCGACCTGGCGATCGCCCCCGCAACGGCCGACTTGCCGACGCCGCCCTTGCCGGAGACGATGATGAAGCGCTTGTCCAACATGGGGTTGAGGCTAGATCAGGTACGTGCGCAGTCGCGATCAACCGTCGCGGGGTGCGCGACGCGACCGGATAGGCTTCACCCCGAAGCGAAGAAACGGATGAGGACCATGGCCGAGTTGGATGTCGATGCGATGATCGAGCGATTTCGCGATCGAGCGGAGGCGGTGAAGGACCGTCCGTTGCCACCCGTAGCGGGCTCGGAGCGCAAGAAGTTCGTCGAACGGGCCGAGACCGATTATCTGGACTACGCGCTGATCGGCAACGCCTCGTGGGAAGTCGACGACCAGCATCTGGTCTTGAGGATCCCACTCCGGTCCGAGGACTGAGCGGACCGTTTCTTCCTCTTCGGCCTGGCGGCCTCGAACGGAGCGTGTTCTCCGGCCTGGCGGCCGGAGCGTTTCTTTCCTTCTCGGCCTGGCGGCCTACGGAGCGTGTTCTCCGGCCTGGGGGCCGGAGCGTTTCTTGCTCGCTGGCGCTCGCAGCGTGTTCTCGCCTCCGGCGGCGTGTCCGCGACATGTCGAGACTCCAAGCCCGGGGGGCGGTGCTCTGAGCGATCACCTTCAGCGCGGACACGCTCACGAAGTGAAGACACGCTCACGAAGTGAAGACACGCTCACGAAGTGAAGACACGCTCACGTTCTGAGCGTCAGGTCGAGCGGCGGGCGGCGGAGCGGCGTTCGGCTTCGAGGCGTTCGAGGTCGATGTCGGAGTAGTCGACGAAGCTCATCGCCTCCGCAATCGCAGTGTGTCCGGCCTGCTCTCCGATGAGGCGGTGCATCTCGTGGGCCACGCGCCGATAGGTGGGATGGCCCTGGGGTTGGCTGCGCAACTCGACGAGATGGAACGCCTCTCTGGCGTTCATCTCCATCATGAACCGGATGTTGGCGGCGAACGGCACCGAGTACTGCGCCACATCGGGCCCGAGCTCGTCGTTGACCCGCTCGTAGAACGCCGACGACGCCTGCATCATCTCCTGCCAGACGTCTTCGAAGCCCGCTTCGACGATGTCGTCGGGGGTGTGAAAACCGAGTCTGGTCGAGAGCCGTTGCCACTCGATCGTGAGCATTCGGTGACGCTGGAGATCCCTGAATGCCGCGAAGTCGCACACGATGTCGAATCGATAGGCGACCCGCTCCATCGCCCGACCCGGCTTGTGGCGTCGGTTCGTTCTGTCTCCGATGAGCGCCCCGATGATCTCGCTGCGTCGTGCATCTGTCATGTCGCGAACCTGGCGCTGGATCTCCGCGTCGGCCAGATCGGTCACCGCGTACAGGGCCGCTGCAGCGAGATCGACCTCGGCATCGGGATCCCAGTCGGTCAGCGTCACCGACCAATCCTGTTTCTCGGGCTCGCCTTCGAGGTCGGCGGCCAGCATCTCGAGGGCGTTTCGGTTGTTGTCGATGTATTCGGCGGTGACCACGCCCCGATCCGGGCGGTCGACCCGGGTGAGGAACGAGGGGATGACCTTTCGGAGCTCGCCGAGCATCATGTCCCCGTACTGCCTCACCTCCAGCAACGGGCTCGCCATCATTCGCAGCAGGGCCATCTCGTAGGCCTGTCCGGAGGCGTAGATCCCCACGTTCGACAAGGTCGAGGCGGGAAGGAGCCCGCGAGCAGCGTCGCAGGCCTTGGCCCTGATCGTGGCGTTCCACACCGCCTGAGGGTCTGCGGGGTCGCGGGGGAATCGCTTCTCGTAGAGCTCTCTCATCCCGGCGACCACCCGTGCGTAGGTGTCGAACAGCGTGTCCATGTGTTCGAGGTAGTCGGCATGGAGTTCGGACTCTGCGATCTCCGGCGGTATCTGATATCGGTAGCGATCGCCGATGGGGACGTCGTAGTAGATGTATCGGGTCGACTGTTCGAGGTATGCGGCGAGGCGGCCCCACTCGAGCACCTTGGTGAGCAGATTCGACGCCTGCTCACACGCCAGGTGGGTGCCTCCGAGTTGGGCGACCGAATCGTCCCCGTATTCGAAGAACACCCGCTGATACAGCTGCTCGGCGCGGCGCATGTCGACCAGCGGGTCGTCTCCGCCGAGCGCCTCGGCGATCCCGGAGATGCCGGTGTCCGCGTCGCCGACGAACTCGTCGAGAAACAGGCGTCGGATCGACTTGGACGTGCGGGAGTATCGGGCGAACAGCGCGCCTTTGACGACCTCGGGGAGGTTGATGAGGGCGAACACGGGAAGGTCGGTGTTCGTGAAGAACCGGTCGAGAATCCGGGTTTCGTCGGGAGTGAACGGCTCTCGGAAGTACTTCACCGCGGCGATTCTAGGGTGGCGTCAGGCGGCTCGATCCACCGGAACACGGTCGGGACAGCGATACCATGAGACCCACCCATGGACCCCAAGACCTTTATCCGCTTCGCCAGGATCCTGCTCTACGGAACCGCCGTGCTGTTGGCGATGGTGCCGTTGCTCGTGTTGTTGGACCTCGCCGGGGGAGGCTCGGGCTTCGGGCTGTGCCCGACCGGGGTGGGCTCCTGCCGGAACCCGTATCGGGCGGCTCCTGAGCTGTCGATGATCCTGACAGTGGCGCTCATCGTCGTCCTCGCGGGCGTCCGGGTCACGACGCGAGCCGAGCATCGCCTCGACCGCAGACGCCGTAGCGGCAACCGCTGAACGTCAGGAAACGGTCGACGAGACCACGTAGAGACCGGATGCCTCCGCCGCCGTGCCCGCCCCGGCGTCGAGCGTTCCGGACAGTCTGAGCCGACGTCCCCGCCGCTCTTCGACCCACCCGGTCGCCGTGATCGTGTCCGAGACGACCAGTGGCTTTCGGAAGCGGAGGTCGAGCGTGGCAGTGACCGAGAGAACCCGCTCCTGGAGGATCCCGGCCCACACCATCGCCTCATCGAGGACGGTGGCGGCCAGACCGCCGTGGAGGTTGTCTGCTGCGCCCACGTGCTCGGGGCGGGGTCGGAAAACGGCTGTCGCCTTCCCGTTCGACCAGTCCCAGTCCGACAGGTGGAGCCCATCGGCGTTGTCTCTTCCGCAGGCGAAGCAGGTCTCGCCGAAGGACTGGCGGACCTGTTCGATCCACTGGTGGAGTTCGGGTGTCATGGCGGTGAGCGTAGACCCTGGTCGGTGCGCCAGATGGGCCAGACCGGACCGCTACCGTGCCGCTGCCATGCCCAACCGTGCCGCCTACGCCGCCCTCATCGTCGCCGCCGTCCTGTTCGGGACGACGTTCGTCGTGGTCAAGGACACGGTCTCGGCCTTTCCTCCACTCGCGTTCGTCGGATGGCGCTTCGTCATCGGGGCCGGCGTGCTGCTCCTGCTCGCCTTCCCGCGGTCCGCTCGGATATGGCAGGACGGGACGATCGCGGGCCTCTGGCTACTTGCGGGATTCGCGTTCCAGACGGCCGGGCTGGTGACAACCGGCGCCTCCAACTCTGCGTTGATCACAGGACTCTATGTGGTGTTGACACCGGTCCTTGGGGCATTGTGGCGCCGCCGGCTGCCGACCTCGTGGGTGGTGATCGCATCGGTGCTCGCTCTGATCGGGATGGCGCTTCTGACGGTCACCGAAGACTTCACGGTGGGTGCCGGCGACGTCCTCACCTTGATGTGTGCGGTCGGTTTCGCGGGACACATCGTCTATCTGTCGATCGCGGCGCATCGTCACCCGGTCATCCCATTCACAGCGGTGCAGCTGGCAGTCACGGGGTTGGGAGGACTGCTGCTGTCTGCGTTGTTCGAGGGTCTCCCGACCCCGACGGACCGCGAATGGCCTGCCCTCATCGTCACCGGTGTCGGGGTGAGTGCGATCGCGTTTCTCCTCCAGGTCTGGGCTCAGACCCGCGTGGGAGCCGACCGGGCCGCAATCGTCCTCACCGCCGAACCGGTGTTCGGCGTGCTGGCAGCGGCCGTGCTCATCGGCGAGCGATTGACGATCAGCGGATGGGTCGGAGCCGCCTTGATCATGGCTGCGATCCAACTGGTGCTCGCCCGGGACGACGCCGCCGTCGAACTCGAAGCCGAAGCCATCAGCCCTGCGCATTAGGTCGGCCTGGCGGCCTCCCGGCTGTCGGCTCCGCGGGGCCGCAGCAAGGGTCTGGGTGGAGGTCGATGTCGAGCGTGGGTGGTGCCGTCGTGTTCGGGGGGTTTGGTGTTGCCGTCCTGGCGCTGCGGCGCGCGAGTTCGGTGAGGAATACGGGGCTGACTCGCGCCTGTCGGCTGCCCGGGGCCGAGCTGGGCGCGTGGTGTGTGCGCCCGCAGGCCCGGAGCCCTCTCCTCAGCCCAGACCCCGTCCACCAGCCCTCTACTCTCCAGGCGATGCCACGTGAGCGGACAGATGGGACGGTGCCGAGCCGGGCCGAGAAGGGCAAGGCGAGGGCAGTGCTCAACCGGCTGGTCAAGCGGTACCCCGAGATTCGGACCGCGCTCGACTACGAGAGTCCCTGGCAGCTGCTCGTGTCGACGGTGTTGAGCGCCCAGACCACCGATGAGAACGTCAACAAGGTGGCACCGGTCCTCTTCGACGCCTATCCGACACCGGAGGCACTTGCGGGAGCTCCGTTGAGCCATGTCGAAGAGATCGTGTTCTCGACCGGCTTCTATCGCCAGAAGGCGGCAGCCGTCGTTTCGCTCGCTCAGGATCTCACCGAGAAGTTCGACGGCGAGGTGCCAGCCGACCTCGACGAACTGGTGACGCTCAAAGGGGTGGGCAGGAAGACGGCCAGCGTCGTGTTGGCGGAAGCGTTCGACATTCCGGCCATCGCCGTCGACACCCATGTGAAGAGGACATCCAATCGGATCGGCCTCGTCTCTGTGACCGATCCGGTCAAGATCGAAACCGATCTGAAGGCGTTGTACCCGCCGGATGTCTGGGCGGGGCTCTCGATGCGTTTCATCCAGTTCGGCCGCGACGTGTGTGACGCACGAAAGCCGCGTTGTTTCGACTGTGAGATGGTCGAACTCTGCGACTTCGACGACAAGAACCTCTGACGTGACCGTCTCGAGGCGGCGGATCCTCACCCTGGCCGTCCCCGCCCTCGGTTCGCTCGCGGCGGATCCGGTGCTTTCTCTGGTCGACACGGCCTTCGTGGCGAGGCTTGGAGCCGAACCGCTTGCAGCGCTCGGCGTCGATGCGGCCATCTTCGGGTTCGCGTTCGCGCTCTTCAACTTCCTCGCCTATGCAACGACGCCGCTGGTGGCCCAGGCCCGGGGGCGCGGCCAGGTCGTCGAATCCGGCCGGGTCGTGCAGCGTGCGCTCGTCCTGGCGATCGGGATCGGGGTGGTGTCGACCGCCCTCATGGTGGTCGGCGCGCGTTTCTTGACAGGGCTGATGGGGGCGGGGCCGGAGTTCGCCGACCAGGCGGTGTCCTACCTGACGATCCGGGCGTTTGCGCTGCCCGCACTGCTGATCATCACGGCGGCCAACGGCGCCTACCGGGGGTTCCAGGACACGAGGACTCCGCTGCTGGTCACGATCGCGATCAACGGGCTCAACATCCTGCTCGATCCGCTGTTCATGTTCGATTTCGGGCTGGGGCTCGGGTTGGACGGCGCGGCATGGGCGACTCTCATCGCCCAATGGATCGGCGCCGGCGTCTTTCTGTGGCTTTTGCTCGGAATCGGGCGACGTGAGTCCTGGCCGGCTGCGCGGATTCGTGCCGCGGAGCTGAAGGCGTTCCTCGGAATCGGATCGGTCCTCGTCCTCCGGACCGGCCTCCTCGTCTCCTCTCTGAGCGTCGCCACCTCCGTCGCCGCCCGAATCGGGACGCTCGACGTGGCTGCCCACCAGGTCGTGAGTCAGATCTGGTTCTTTCTCGCGATGGTGATCGACGCGTTGGCGATCGCCGCCCAGGCCCTGGTCGCCGAGTTGATCGGTCGGGACGATGCCGATGGCGCCCGGGCCCTGTCGAACCGGCTCCTCCGGTGGGGAGGCGTCGCCGGATTCGGTCTTGCGGTTGGACTGGTCGCTGTCGGCTCGGTCGTGTCCACCGGGTTCACGGACGACCCGGGGATCAGTGCCAGGATCCTCGACGTGATCCCGATCGCCGCCGGGATGCAGCCGTTGGCAGCACTCGTCTTCGTGCTCGACGGTGTCTTCCTCGCCGTGTTGGCAATCCGAAAACTGGTCTGGTCGACGGCGGCAGGCTTTCTGGCGACCATCGCCGTCTTGGCGTTGACCGTGCTCAACGACTGGGGGCTGGCCGGCGTGTGGTGGGCGATCACTGCGATGGTCGTCGCCAGGCTGGCTGTGCTCGGCGGCTTCTATCGTTCGGCTTCGACGTGGTCGAGTTCCTGACCCATGGTCTCTGGGAGAAGCAGCGTGAGCACGATGGCGGCAACGACCCCCGAGCCAAGCAGCAGAACCGTGCCCGAGAGACCGATACGGTCGATCGTGAACGCGCCGATACCGAGACCAACGGCGCTTCCGACCATCGCCAGATAGGCGCCTGCGGTCCCGGCCGACGTCCGGAACTCGGTCGGGAACAGCTCTGCGCGATGGCTCGCCGAGGCGGGGACGAAGGCGAAACTGCCGAAGGTCGAAGCAACGATGGCGACCACGATGAAGGCGAGCACCTCGACGAAGTACAGGGTGATGCCACCCCCAAGAATCAGGACCAGGGCGATGACTGTCGTCACTCGCCTGCCGATCACGTCGGCCAGCCTGCCGCCGATGAAGAACCCGAGCCCGCCCAGCGTCCCGCCTGCGAGGCTGATCACGACCGCCACCGTCGTCGTGTACCCGAGGCCGTTGACGAGTCGCTCGGTGGAGAAGGCCAATCCGACCGCCGAGAACGCGCTCGCCAAGAGAGCCGCGATGGCCGACAGCCAGAACACCGGCGCGAATGGGCTGCGAATCATCCGGAGCAGCGGTCGCCTCTCGGGCTCGTCGACGATCTCGAAGATCGGGCTCTCGTGCAGCGAGCGCAACAGGAATGGAACGATGATCAGCCCCATCGCCGCCAGAGAGAAGATCAGTCGCCACCCTTCGGCTCGGTCGCCGAGCGGCAGGACCATCAAACCGAGCCCGGCGCCGAAGCTCCCACCGGCGCCGTAGAGGGAGATGGCGAAGGCCCGGGTCTGCGGTCGTACCTCCTCGGCGATCATGACCACGGCGAGCGTCCCCAGCGCAGTGCCGGCGATCCGGACCAGAGATTGCAAAACGGTGAACAACGTGGCGCTGTTTGACAGACCCGTTGAGAAGTCTGCGATCATCAACACGATGAACGCAGCGATCAACGGCATCTTCCTCCCGCGCCGGTCCCCCCAGACGGCGAAGGCGAGGGCACCGAAGCCGGCCAGTCGTGTCACTGCCAGGATCAGGCTCATCTCCGCCTCGGTGAGTCCCAATGCGATGCGGGTGAATGGGATCGTCGCCGAGAGGTTGGACGACGCGTATCCTTGCCCTATCCCAACCGCCCACATGATGAAGACGACCCGGCGCTCCTCCAGCGAGAACCGCCCTATCGGAAACAGGGCGTCGATCATTCGGCGGAACACACCACGAGGGTACGGGGCCGACACCCGGAGACCGATCACTCTGCGCTGGGTTTGTGGGATCATGGGTGGCTCAGGCTCGGTTGGAGACTCCTGATGGATGACTTCGGACAACTCGGCTTCGCGCTTCAGGCCCTTTTCGCATTCGGTGGCGGGATCATCGCTTTTCTGTCCCCGTGCGTGCTGCCACTGGTGCCCGGTTATCTGGGACTGATGTCGGGCTACTCGATCGCCGACCTGCAGTCCGGGGAGGCCAAGCGGGGCAGGATGCTCAGGGTCACCACCCTGTTCGTGCTCGGGTTCACCATCGTGTTCGTTGCGCTGGGCGCAGGAGCCACCCAGATCTCTCGTTTCCTGCTGGTGAACCAGTCGCTCACCGGTCGCATCGCCGGTGCCGTCGTCATCGCGTTCGCCATTCTCATGATCGGAACGGCCTTCACCTCGAGGGGGATCTTCGGTTTCATGGCCCGTGAACGCCGTGTCGACGTTCGCCCGTCGAAGCTCGGATCGTTCGCTCCGCCGGTGATGGGCATGGCCTTCGGTTTCGGCTGGTCGGCGTGCATCGGTCCGATCCTCGCCGGAGTGTTGACGATCGCCGGAACTCGGGAGACGGTCGCCCAGGGCATGCTGCTCCTCTTCATCTTCTCGATGGGACTCGGGGTGCCGTTCATCCTGACCGGGCTCGGCCTCTCGAGGGCGATGCAGGCGATGACGTCGTTCCGTCGATACATGCGCCCGGTCAACATCGCCAGCGGCGTGCTCATGCTGGCGTTCGGCGTCCTGCTCTTCACCGGCAACGTCACCCGACTCTCCAGCTTCTTCATCGACATCTTCCTCAGC
>CBDTXZ010000065.1:0-14333 GCA_965364515.1 uncultured bacterium | reverse complement strand
CAACAGCAGCCTCACGCCGGGGGGTCGGCGCTCGATTGGCCCCTCAAGGCCTTGGTGGCAGCTCAGGTGTCTGGAACGCCCCAGACCAGCCCGTCGAATGTCAACATGTCGCCGAGGGCGACCGCCTGCTGTTCGACGAACTCAGCGGACAACAGCGGCCGGTACTCCTCGATTCCCTGGAGGTGGAGGCCGAGAAAGAGGACGGCGAAACGCTCGATCTGGGCCTGCACGTCGCCATCGAAGATCATCATGTGTCCTGCCCCCTCGAAGGTGATCGCTTGCGCCAGGCCCTCGGGATAGGACTCCAGGATCGCGGCAGTCTCCATTCGACGTTCGAGATCGCCCCCGCCAACGATCATGAGAATCGGGACCGTCGCCGACGCAAGCCCGTCCGCACCCGTCAGGTAGAAGCCGCGCGGCCCCATCGGCATCGAAGCGAGGATCCGCGGATCGCCGAGCGACCCCCACAGACCCTCTTCGGTGAAGATCCCGGCCAGCCGAGCCCGGTCTTGGAGCGTGGCCCACCAGTCCTCCGAGCACACCAGGTCCCTGAAGACGTCTCCCCATGCTTCCGGCGGCTGTGCGCACTCGGCGGCATGATGAGCGGGATCGATCCGGGCGCCTGCGAGCATCAAGGCGAAGAGGGACTCGCCTGAGTAGCCCATGACACCTGCACGCATCGTGTCGGCCATCCCGGTGAGCGCGCTGCCTTCGAGCGTGTCGAGCCCGTCGAGCGCCGCCGAGAACTCGACGGGGCCATCGATCTCCTCGGTTTCCAGAGCGTCCGACAGCGCCACGAAGACGAATCCGTGAGAAGCGAGGTGCGATCCAACGGTCAAGCCCATGCCGGCGGTGCCGAGCACGACCGGATACGGAGCGCCGGAGAGGTCGGGTGCAACGTCGGTCCCCGACTCGAGGGCCGGATAGGAGACGTAAGCGGTCGACGAGTCCCTGATGCCACCAGGAAGATCCAGTCTGGCGATCCCCACTGAGTGGGTTCCAGGATCGTCGAGGGCGGCGGGATCCAGGGAGATGTCGTCACCGGGCGCAGACGTGGTTTCGGTCGATGATGTCGATGCGGCCGGCTCGGCGTGCTTCGTGGTGGTCGCGACGGAGTTCGACCCCGCACAGGCGGCGAGAACGGCCATCGCCGTGATCACGGTCCCGACTCTCGCCCGGACGTTGGCATCTGCCGAGAGTCCAAGAGGTCTCATGAGTCACAGATACGGTCCTCGACGGCTGATCGGCAGGGTCATTCGTCTCGGATCTCACGCCTCGACGCTGGGAACGACAACCGACTAGGTCTTCACGATCAGGACGTCGCAGGCGGCGAGATGAGCGACGCGGTGGCTCGTCGATCCGAGCAGCAACGAGGAGAGATCCCCTCGTCCGCGAGTGCCGATAACCAGCAGCGTGGCCCCCACGTTGGCGGCGTAATCAGAGAGCACGTCGCCGGGATACCCGTCGAGGTCGACTCGCTCCCACTCGATGTGGGACATCTCGAGGAGTGGGGTGAGCCGCTCCCACACCTTCTCGCGATGGGTCGACTCGAAGTCCACCGGTTCGGACAAGGTCGTTGCGAGATACATGAGCGGAGGGTGATACACGTGGACCGCGTGGAGCGACTCTTTCCGGAGGCTCGCCTCGTCGATCGCCTTCCTCAGAACGCGCTCACTCACCGGAGTCTCGTCGACGCCCACCACGATCGGCATGTCGTTCCTTTCGTCGAATCCGAGTATTCCAGAGTTCGAACCCGGTGCCAGGGTCGCTGGTCATGAAGTTCTCGGTTGCTTGATGTTGGCCCAGCGGGGGTACGTTGGCACGCATCCGAGCGGAGAGCATCGATGAAAGTCGCCGTATTCAGCACCAAGACCTATGACCGGCAGTTCCTCGAGTCGTTGGGGGACCGCCACGACCTGAAGTTCCTCGAACCGAGGCTCGATCCGATGACCGTGCCCCTGGCGCAGGACTGCCAGGCGGCATGCCTGTTCGTGAACGACGTCGCGGATCGGGAGACGCTCACGGAACTCGCCAGAATCGGTGTGAAGAACCTGGCGCTGCGATCCGCCGGGTTCAACAACGTCGATCTCGACGCCGCCCGTGAGCTCGGGATCCGGGTGGCCCGGGTGCCGGGATACTCCCCCTATGCGGTTGCTGAACACGCGGTGGCGCTCATGTTGGCGCTGGATCGCAGGATCCACCGCGCGTACGCTCGAGTGCGTGAGGGCAACTTCTCGCTCGAGGGCCTGCTCGGCTTCGACCTCCGACTCAGAACCGTCGGGATCGTCGGCACCGGCCAGATCGGCCATGCCGTTGCGAAGATCCTGCGCGGGTTCGGGTGTCGGATCCTCGCCTACGACGTCCAGCCCAATCCCGACTGCCTGAGTCTCGGCGTCGAGTATGTCGAACTCGATCGGCTCTTCTCCGAGTCCGACGTGATCACCCTCCATTGTCCTCTCACGCCGGAGACCTATCACCTCATCGACGAAACCGCCATCGCGAAGATGAAGCCGGGCGTGATGATCATCAACACCAGTCGCGGCGCCCTGGTCGACACCCCGGCCGCCATCGAGGGCCTGAAGACGCATCGAATTGGTCACCTCGGCCTCGACGTCTACGAAGAGGAAGGCGATCTCTTCTTCGAAGACCTGTCGGATCGGGTCATCACCGACGACGTCTTCAGTCGGCTCCTCACGTTCCCGAACGTCATCGTCACCGGTCATCAGGCGTTCTTCACGCAGAACGCCCTCACCGAGATCGCCCGGGTCACCGGCGAGAACCTGGATGCTTTCGAGGCGGGTAACCCGTCACCGAACGACTTGATCTGATCCCAGAAGCCCGCGATTCCGCAATCGATTGACCAAGGTCCCATGGGTTCGTGACCTTTCCCTGATCATGCGTCTCCTGCGTTGATCGAAGATGGTGGTACGCCGATCGAGGAGTGACGAGCGTGGAGATCAGGAACCTCGTGGCCGGAGAAACGGTCGCATGCGGAAGAGACGTGACACTCGCCGACATCGCCGCGCTCATGATCTCCGAAGACGTCGGATCCGTTGCGGTGGTGGACGGCTCGAGCCTCATGGGGATCGTCACCGAGCGCGACATGGTGAGGGCCCTCGCCGCCGGAGCCCCGGCCGATGAGGCCACGGCACGAGAATGGATGACAGTGGATCCCGATGTCGCCGATCCGGACCTCAGCGTCGAGGACGCCGCCCGGTGGATGCTGACCGCCGGCTACCGCCACCTTCCCGTCGTGGAGGGGACGCGGCTGATGGGTGTCGTCTCGATCAAGGACGTCCTCTGGGCACTCGACGGTGTGCTGGCGTTCGGGGATTCCGGATGAAGTACCACACGCTCCGGAGGTCGACGGCAGTCGCACTTGCGCCGGCTGCCGCAGCGGCCGCCCGAGGTGATCTGGTGTCGCTTCTGTCGGGGGAAACCTCCATCGACGTCCACGTGCCCGGCGCCCACGTCTCGTTCGATCTCGACGTCAAGGCGGAGGCCCCGATCGAGCTGCACTCGCACCGTGCGACATTGATCGTGATCCCGATCGAGGTCGCCGCTCTGGAGACGGCTGCGCACATCCCGACATTCATCGGGTCGATCGAGCTCACGAGCTCGAATGACCGCACGTTCGATGTGGTCCTGGAGGGGGAGTTCGAGGGGCCGTTGGCGAGAGGAGCGGACATCGTGCCCGTCGCCGAGATCCTCCAGGCCATTCTCGACGAGTTCGCCGATCGCATCGAACAGTACGTTTCGAGCGTCGATCCCACCCTCGGGATCCCTCTGTGATGCTGGTCCGATACTTCACCTCCGCTCGTGCCCCGCACGCTCACGTCGAGTCGGTGCTCGCCGATCTCGAAGCCGAGATGGCCGATTCTGCGGCGGACGCATACCGCCAGGGGGAAGAGCTCCGACAGCGAATGGAAGCGGGCGGGGGAGTGCCGGCCAAGGAGGTCATGCTCAACGTCGGGCAGGCCCGGATCCGTCGTGATGGACTGGCCTTCCCGGTCACATGGAGGGCCACGGGCCCGACGATGCTGTTTCCCCGGATGGCCGCCGATCTGGTGGTCTCACCCATCGATCAGCACTCGTCCTCGTTGGTCTTCGAGGGAAGTTACGAGCCGCCGTTCGGTTTCGTCGGTGGCGCTTTCGACCGCCTGATCATGAACCGGGTCGCCGAGATGACGGTCAAGATGTGGGTCGACAGGGTCGTCGACCTCGCCGAGGAGACCTGGGTCGAAGTCCAACGTGAACGGATGGGCTCAGAGGGGGATCCGCACTTCGACGACGGTCCCGGACCCGTGTTCGCTCCGGATCGAGAAATCTCCCTCTAGCCGATGGACTCGAGCTTCGAGATTGCTCAGCCCGAGACCGCGCTCGGCCGAATCCGGATCGAACCCGATCCCGTCGTCTGAGATCGACAGTACGACACAATCCTGGAAGGAGTCGATGTCGACCGTCACCCGGCTCGCCTCCGAATGCCGAAGCGCATTCGAGACGGATTCTTGGATGATGTGGCGGATGTCGTCGGTGAACCGGGATTCCGGCAGTTCCTCGACGGTCATGTTCAGCTTCACCGACGCCTTGTAGGGCTCGGCGATACGATCCAGCAGCCGCTTCATCGAGCCTCGAGCCGTCTCGTCGATCCTCCCCGGATGTGAGAGATCGAAGATCAGCGATCGAAGCTCGGTGATCACCTCGTCGATCTTGTCGACCGTCGAATTCAGCTCCTTGGCCGCCGGCGCGTCGATCCGCATGGCGAGCCCCTGCAGGCCGAGCCCGAGCCCGAACAGGTCCTGGATGATCGAATCGTGGATGTCTCGGGCGATGCGCTCCCGTTCGGCGACGATGGCGAGCTCGTTGATCCGCTCATTCAGGCGTGCCGTATTGACCGCCGAGCCTGCGAGGGTTGCGAGCCCCTCGACCACCGCCTCGTCCCCATCGGTGAACCCGCCAGGCTTGTCGGCGAGATACAGGTTGCCGAAGATCCGGTCGCCGGCCGAGACCGGAACCCCGAGAAACGATCCCATCGGCGGATGGTCAGGCGGGAAGCCAACCGAGTCGGGATGATCGGTGAGGTCGTCGAGTCGCAACGTCTCTCCCGTACGGATGAGGGTGCCGAGCACCCCCTCGCCGATCGGGAGGTGTCCGATTCGGGCGACGATCTCGGGTTCCATACCGAGATGGTGGAACTCCGAGAGGGTCCCGTGCCCGCCGATCACACCCAGCGCCCCGTATCGAGCCCCGGTGGTCGTCACGGCCGTGGCGACGAGTTCGTCGAGGATCGCCTCGAGATCCGACGCTGCGACGATCGCGGTCGCAGCGCTCATCAATTCGAAGATGTCTGCGTTATCGAGTCTCGCGGCCATGATTGAGTGTCCGGTGAGGGGCGGTCCGCGGAAGCATATCGGCTCCATATCCTGACATTGCACACGACCCGGTACAGTGCCCCTCATGGCACACCGGATATTGCTGGTAGACGATCACGAGATCGTCCGACAGGGCCTGAAGGCACTCATCGACTCCCACGACGATCTCGAGGTCGTCGGCGAAGGAGCGTCGGTCGAAGACGCCGTCAAGCGAACCGGGTTCGACAGCCCCGACATGGTGCTGCTGGACGTTCGGCTTCCCGACGGCTCCGGTGTGGAGGCATGCCGCGAGATTCGGCAGCGCTTTCCCGACGTACGCGTCCTCATGCTCACGTCGTTTGCGGACGAAGACGCCCTCATCGCCGCGATCATGGCGGGAGCGTCCGGCTACGTGCTGAAGCGCATTCGCGGGGACGAGCTCATCGACAGCATTCGCCGGGTATGCGCCGGCGAATCACTGCTCGACCCCGACATGGTCGGGCGGCTGTTCGATCGGCTGCGCACCGGCGGTTCGACCGATCCTCTGCTCGAGAAGCTCTCGGATCAAGAGCGCAAGATCCTCGGTTTCATCGCCGAAGGGATGACCAACCGCCAGATCGCCGCCGAGATGTTCCTCGCCGAGAAGACCGTGAAGAACTACGTGTCGAACATGCTCACCAAGATGGGCATGAGTCGACGCACCGAGGCCGCCGCCTACATGGCCCGTCTCGAAGCCGAGCGAGACGAACCGCCCGAGACGTGGGCCGACGGATCGCTCGAGCCGAGCTGAGACACTCCCACTAGGCGGAGAACCGTCGTAGTCTCTCGCACCACCGAGACGCACACTTCCACCCAGAGACGAAGGATTCAAAATGGCACGGACGTCGACCCGTACCAAGTCAGACCAGCAGGATCAGGCTCCGAAGGCGAACCGGAGCTACACGGGGCCGATCATCGGAGTCGTTGTGGTCGTCGCACTGGCGGCCCTCGTCCTGCTCGACCCACCCCCACCGGGTGTCGAGTTCCCGTCTCAGGGGAATGTCCATCTCTCCGCGTTCGACGAGCCACATCCCGAATACAACTCTTCGCCTCCGAGCTCTGGTTGGCACATGGGGGTGCTGGCGAACTGGGGCGTGAGCGAGGAACCGCTCCCGCCGGAGCTCTACATCCACAACCTCGAGGATCGCGGCATCGTCCTGGCGTACAACTGTCCGGACGGCTGCGAAGACCTGCAGGGTGAACTGACCGAGTTCGTCGAGGACGAGGCGGGCCTGCTGATCCTCACACCGTATGAGGACACGATCGTCGATCCCGATGGAGAGCAGTATCGGGCGGCCGCGGTCGCCTGGAAGCGGGTCTTCTACTTCGATCAGTTCGACGACTCCACTCGATCCGAGCTCGAGACCTTCATCAGCCTCTACCAGGGGATCGATCATCACGCCGGGAGCGGCGGGGCGAACGTCTCGAACTAGGTGGCCAGGGCCCCGACGGCCAGCCCGAGCGCAACCAGCAACTGGAGGCGAGCCGTGCCGCCGAGCACCGCGATGAGCGCCCGGGGGTCGGTCTCGCGATACACCTTGGCGATCAGCGGTCTGGTCATGGGTAGGAAGAGCACGGTGATTCCGGCCAGGACGGGGATCCATCCGAGCCCGGCTGCGACGGCGATCACGGCGAACGGAGCCAGCAAGAGGATCGAGTAGAGGCGCCGGGATCGGGCGGGCCCGACCATGACCGCCAACGTCCGCTTTCCGACCCGCGCATCGGTGTCCAGGTCTCTGATGTTGTTGGCCATCAGGATCGCGGCGGCAAGCGAACCCATGACGGCACCCAGAATCCATGCCGAGGCCCCTGCTGTGCCGTCGTGCGCGAACCTGGTGCCAACCGTTGCGACGAACCCGAAGAACACGAACACCATCACCTCGCCGAGTCCCCGATAGCCGTACGGGATGGGGCCACCGACGTAGGTGAGCATCGCAAGCACGGACACGGCACCGATCACCAGGATCGGCCAGCCGGCGATCGTGAAGAGCCAGAACCCGGTCACAGCAGATACGGCGACTGCCAGCCCCACGGCAGTCCACATCCTTGTCGGTGTGATGACTCCGGCCGTGACCATGCGGGGCGGCCCGATCCGGTCGACATCGGCACCCCGCTTGGCATCGGAGGCGTCGTTTGCGAAGTTGGCTGCGATCTGGATCGCGAGCGCGCCGATCATCGCCAGCACGAAGCTGTCCCAGCGGAACACTTCGTCGAACTGGGCCAGCGCCGACCCCACCACGACCGGTGCCACCGCGGCCGGCAACGTCCTCGGCCGTGCCGCGATCATCCAGGCCTCGATACTCGACGGGTGCGCCGGGGGCGTGTCTGAGGTGCCGTCAGTCATCGGCCATCAGGCCGTCGGCCCGCACTGGGCGATCGGATAGCCGACAGCCGACAGCCGACCGCTCAACTCCACGATGCAAGGTGAACCGAGCGACTTCACCGCGGTCGCGCATCAGTATTGCCACGGATAGGGAGACCAGTCGGGTTTGCGCTTCTCGAGGAAGGAGTCGCGGCCTTCGGCGGCCTCGTCCGTGGCGTAGCCGAGGCGCGTGGCTTCGCCGGCGAAGAGCTGCTGGCCGACCAGCCCGTCGTCGACCAGGTTGAAGGCGTATTTGAGCATCCGGATCGCGGTCGGCGACTTGCCCATGATCTCCGTCGCCCAGTCGAGAGCGACGTCTTCGAGGTCGTTGTGGGATGCTGCGACGTTGGCCATTCCCATCTCGACGGCCTCGTCTGCGGAGTAGTTCCTTCCGAGGAAGAAGATCTCTCTTGCCCGCTTCTGGCCGACCATCCGCGCCAGATAGGCCGATCCATACCCGGCGTCGTAGCTGGCGACATCGGCGTCTGTCTGTTTGAAGATCCCGTGTTCGGAGCATGCGATCGTGAGATCGCACACGACGTGGAGGCTGTGACCGCCTCCGACCGCCCAGCCCGGCACCAGAGCGATGACCACCTTCGGCATGAACCTGATGAGACGCTGGACTTCGAGGATGTGGAGTCTGCCCAGGCTCTGGCCGTCCCCGTATTGGTAGCCGTCACGGCCGCGAATTCTCTGGTCGCCGCCAGAACAGAACGCCCAGCCGCCGTCTTTGGGCGACGGGCCGTTGCCCGTGAGGATCACGCAGCCGACGTCCGGCGTCTGGCGGGCATGATCGAGCGCGGCGTACAGCTCGTCCACCGTCTGCGGCCGAAAGGCGTTTCGCACCTCGGGCCGGTCGAACGCGATCCGAACCGCACCCAACCCTCTTGCCCTGTGATAGGTGATGTCGTCGAACTCGAAGCCGGGGACCTCGCTCCACCGTTGCGGGTCGAAATGCTCTGAAACCATCCACGGGAGCGTACTGGCATCGTCGCAGGGCTGATCCGAGGGGATTCGAGCGGCGAGTCCGGCCCCGGGGACAGGTACGGTTGCGGGGTGCACGACTGGCTACGAGCGGCGGCGAGCGAAGCGGGCGAGCGGGCGTTCTTGCTGCTCCCGGACGGCTCGGAGGTCAGCTTCTCCGAGATGGAGGACGACGTGCAACGGCTCGTCGGCTCGATCCGTGCCATGGGTATCGGGCGCGGTGACGTGGTCGCGGTGATACCGCGAAACGACCGGGTCTCGGTCGCCCGGATGTTCGCAATACCCAGAACCGGGGCCGCTTGCCTTCTGTTGAACGCCCGGCTGACGGAGGGCGAGATCCGGGCTCAGATGTCGAGGGTCGGGGCGAAGGCGGCGTTCGAGGGGCTGGGCGAGTTGCCGGAGCCACCCGCGCCCGGCGCGCCCGACGCCTTTCTGGACGTGCTGGCATCCAGCGATCATTCGATCCTGTTCACTTCCGGCTCGACAGGAACACCCAAGGCGGTCCGGCTCACGTGGGAGAACCTCGACGCTTCGGCTGCCGCTTCCGCCGAGCTGCTCTCTCACGACGAACGCGACCGTTGGTATGCGTCCCTGCCGATCTATCACGTCGGTGGAATGTCGATCCTGATCCGGTCCGCACGCCAGCGGAGCGCGGTCTATCTCGAGCCCACGTTCGATCCCGAGCGCGCGGCAGCGCTGTTCATCGATGGGACTGCAACCCTCGGCTCGGTGGTCGCGCCCATGCTCGGTGCGATCCTCGAGGCCGAGCCTGGTCCGTACCGGGGCGTCAAAGCGCTGCTGGTCGGGGGTGGCGCCGTTCCCATCGAGCTGCTCACAACCGCAATCGAAGCCGGTCTCCCGGTCCTTCCAACCTACGGGATGACAGAGACTGCATCGCAGATCGCAACCAGGCCGCTCGAGGACGCACTCCGCCCCGGTCTGTCGGCGGTTCCGATCCCCGGAGCCGACATCAGGATCGCGTCCGACGGTGTGATCGAGGTGGCCGGGCCCATGGTCAGCCCCGGGTACGTGGGTGAACCCGACCGGGAGGGCCGCTGGTTTCGGACCTCCGACCTCGGAAGCATGGCGGGGGATCGGCTCACGGTGATCGGCCGGGCCGACGACGTGATCGTGACCGGGGGGGAGAACGTTCATCCAGCGGAGGTCGAGGTTGTGATCGCCGAAGTCGCCGGGGTCACCGGAGTGGTTGTCGTGGGCGTGCCCCACACTCGCTGGGGTGAGGAGGTCGTCGCGGTGGTGGAGGGCGACGTGGCGCCGGGAGCTCTGGACCGTCACGCCCGGTATCACCTGGCGGGCTACAAGATCCCGAAACGATGGGTGCTCGTCACTTCTCTCCCTCGCCTGTCGATCGGCAAGCCGGATCGCCGGGCCGCCCTGCAGATCGCGGTCGGCGAGGCCTGATCAGTCCGGGGGATCGATTCTCGCTCGGAGGCGCTTCTTCTCCGAGCGCCGCCGCTTCGATTCGAGCCTTCGACGTTTCGCCGATCGTGATGGCTTCGTCGGTCGCCGCTTCCTCGGGGGCCTCGCCGCTTCCTCGATCAACTCCGCCATCCGCTTGCGCGCAATCGACCGGTTCCTCCACTGACTTCTGGACTCGTCGGCTCCGATGGTGAGTGTCCCGTTGGCGATCCGGTTTGCGAGAGCCTCCGTCACACGCCGCTTGACATCGGGAGGGAGTGCGTCCGAGGAGGCGATTTCCCAACTCAACTCGGCACGGGTGCTCGCCTTGTTGGCGTGCTGGCCTCCCGGCCCGCCGGAAGTCCCGAAATCCCAGCTCAGCTCGTGTCCGGGGACCGTGTACCGCCCCGCCCTGAGATCGTCCTCACTCACCGTAGACCCCAGCCCTCGCGTGGGTCCCGGAGGCTGCGGGTTGCACTGCTGTCGGCTCTCTGCGGTCGGCCATCGGGTGAGACAATGGCGGATAGCGAGATCGATAGCAATCTCGATCTGCTGATCAACGACAGCCGAGAGTCGATGGCCGATGGCCGGCGGCCCATCGGTCGGCACCAGTGTGAGCCATCGACGGGGCCTCCGCATGCGCACAGGTAGAGTGGCCGTGTGGACGACACTGACATCAGACCTACCGTCGATTACGCCCTTCTCGCCGATGCCGTGCAGGTGGTGCACGGCAAGCTCTATCTCCTTGGTGGCGGCTGGGACAGTCTCTTCGTCCCTGGATTCCCTGCCCGGTATCCGTCGCTCGGGGTCGGCTTGCGGGTCCGTGTCCCGTGGAGCTGGACGGACCGTGTCCTCGTGATCGGAGTCGATCTCCAGGACGAGGACGGACAGCGCATCCTGCCGACCAAGCCGCTCAGACAGGGCGTCAGAGTTGCGAGGCCGGAGGGCATTCCGGAGGGCACCGATGTCGGCGTGGCACGGTCGTTCACCTTCAACAATCTGACGTTCCCGGCCGAGGGCGCCTACTCCTTCGTCGTCACCTTGAACGACGAGACGGCGTCCCGTCTCCGGTTCTCGGTGCGGCCGCGCCCTTCTGCCTGATCGCAGCTTCCATTCGCATTCCAGTTGCGGACCGAACGCTTGTAGGGTCGCTCCGGTGGCGATCCGACTCCCGATGTTCCCCCTGGGAAATGTCATCTTCCCTTACAGCGCAGTGCCGCTGCGAGTCTTCGAGCCGCGCTACCTGGATCTGCTCGCGACCGTCGGCGAGGGCTCGGGGGAGTTCGGTTCGGTCCTCATCGAGCGCGGGTTCGAGGTCGGGGGCGGTGACGCCCGCTTCTCGGTCGGCACCAGAGTTCGGATCGTGGGCTCGAGCGACCTCGAGGACGGTCACAAGGCGATCGTCGTGGCGGGAACGGACCGGATACGCATCGTCGAGTGGTTGCCGGACGACCCCCACCCGTGGGCGATGGTCGAGCTCCTTCCTGACGTCACCGAACGGTTCGACGTCTCTGAGCTGATCGACGGCGTCTCGGCCCGCCTCCAGCGGGTGATGGCACTCGCCTCCGAGCTCGGCGCCGACACCTCCGAACTCGACCTCAGTGTCTCCGAGGATCCGATCGCAGCCAGCTTCCAACTCTCGGCACTCACGCCGGTCACCTCTCTCGACAGCTACGAGCTGCTGTCGGCGGCAAGCGTCGACGAGCGTCTCGAGCTTGCGGTGAAGCTGCTGGACGAGCAGATCGACCTCATCCGGGCCGAGCTCGGTGGAGACGGCTCATGAGGCGGTCCGGTGTCATCTTCGACCTCGGCGGCGTCGTGTTCGAGTCTCCGATCGATCGGATCGCCGAGTTCGAGGAGCGCTCAGGGCTCGAACCCCAGACCGTGGCGCGAGTGATCAAGGCGCAGCCGAACGGTGGCGCATGGAGTCGACTCGAGTGTGGCCGTGTGGACCGGGCGACCTTCCTCGAGGAGTTCGACGCCGAGTTCCGTGACCGGGGTCTCCTGGTCGACGTGACTGCGCTTCTCGAAGCGATCGAGTCGGCGCTGGTGGTCAGGCCGGAGATGATCGGGGCGGTGGATCGGTTGCGGAAGTCCGGCGTCATCGTTGCCGCACTCACCAACAACTGGTCGCCGATGTCCCATCTCCCGATCGCCGCCCACTTCGACGTGTTCGTCGAGTCGGTCACCGAGGGGTGTCGGAAACCCGAACCCGACATCTACCTTCGCACGCTCGATCGGATGGGTCGTGTGGCAGGGGAGGTCGCGATGCTCGACGACCTCGGGGAGAACCTGAAGACCGCGCGGGAACTCGGCATGGCGACGCACAAGGTCGTCGATCCTGCAACGGCGATCGCTTGGCTCTCTCAGCGATTCGGTGTCGATCTGACGGCAGCCAGCGGGGCCTTCTCGTGACGCACCGTCCAATCGGGGAATCCCGACCACTGAACGATCCTGCTGCGCGTCGTGGGCTCTCCCTCATGTTCGGGCTGTTCAAGAACTATCGACGTGACGGCCTCCTGAGCATCATCAGTGCCCTGGTCTGGATGATCGTCGTCGTCGCCGTTCCGTACGTCGAGAAGCTGATCATCGATCGGGCGATCGCCGGTGAACGACGTGATCTGCTCGGTCCACTCGTGGGACTGCTGCTCGCGGTCGGCTTCGTCAAGGCGCTCGGCGTCGGTGGTAGGCGATGGTTTGCGTTCCGTCTCTCGTACCGGGCGGAGACCGATCTGAGGAACCGGATCTTCGAGCACGTTCAGCGGCTGGCGTTCACCTTCCACGACCGGACCGCCACCGGCGAGCTGATGGCGAGGGCGTCGAGCGACCTCTCACAGGTTCGACTGGTGTTCGCGATGCTGCCCATCACGATCGCCAACCTCGCCATGTTCGTGCTGATCGGGGCCGTCCTGATCGTCCTCGACCCTGTGCTGGGGTCTGTGACGGTCCTCACCATCCCGGCGATGGGAGTGATCGCCCTGCTCTACGCCAGACGAGTGCTGGCAGCCTCGTTCGAAGTCCAGCAGCGGCTCGCCGACATGTCCTCGGTGGTCGAGGAGGGCGTGTCCGGCATCCGGGTGGTCAAGGCGTTCGGACGCGAAGATCTCGAGGTGGCCAAGGTCGATCGAGTCGCCGATCGGATCTATGCGAAGACGATGGAGTTGGTCCGTGAGCGGGCCACGTTCGTTCCGCTCTTCGAGGTCATCCCCTCTGTCGCCACCGTCGCCGTGCTCTGGCTGGGAGGCTTCAGGGTGGCCGACGGGGCGATGTCGCTGGGGGACTTCGTTGCGTTCACCCAATATCTGGTGATCCTCGTCTTCCCGCTGCGCCTCACCGGTTGGTTCTTCGCCGAACTGCCCCGTGCCGCCGCCGCCGCATCGCGGGTCGTGGACCTCATGGCGAAGGCCCCCGCCATCGGAGAGCCCGTCACCCCGGTCCCGCTACCCGATGGTGGCGGCGAAGTGCGCTTCGACGACGTTGCGTTCTCCTATCCGGATGGGCCCCGAGTGCTCGACGGCTTCGACCTCACCATTCCCGCCGGCAGGTCTGTCGCCGTCGTCGGTTCGACCGGGTCCGGAAAGTCGACGCTGGCGTATCTGGTCCCCCGCTTCTACGACCCCGACGAGGGCAGGGTCTTGCTCGATGGCGTGGACGTGCGTGAGCTCGGTCTCGACCGGCTGCGCGGCGAGGTCGCCGTCGTGTTCGAGGACACCTTTCTGTTCTCGTCGACGATCGGCGAGAACATCGCCTTCGGTGACCCGGACGCCTCGAAGGAACAGATCCGCCTCGCCGCCAGGCTCGCACAGGCCCATGGGTTCATCTGCGAGCTCGAGGACGGGTACGACACGGTGGTCGGGGAGCGGGGACTGACGCTGTCCGGCGGCCAGCGACAGCGGATCGCGCTCGCCAGGGCGATCCTGAGAGATCCCCGCGTGTTGATCCTCGACGATGCGACCTCGTCGGTGGATGCGGCCACCGAAGCCGAGATCCGGGCGGCGTTGGAGACGGTGATGAAGGGCAGGACGACGTTGATCATCGCCCACCGGACGTCGACGCTGAAGCTGGCGGACTCGGTCGTCGTGATCGAGGACGGCAAGGTGCTTGCGGTTGGCAGCCACGCCGAGCTGCTCGCCACCGTCCCCCGCTACGAAGAGATCCTCGCCGAAGCCGTGGACGAC
>CBDTXZ010000064.1:0-14639 GCA_965364515.1 uncultured bacterium | reverse complement strand
CTCGGGATGGAGAATCCCAGCCAACTCGCCGACCTCGTCGTGTATTCGCCGGACCTCGACCTGCAACAGAAGGTCCAGGTGCTCGAGACACTGGACATCCGCGCCCGTCTGGGGCTCGTCATCGATCTCATGCGCAACGTGCTGGCGGACTTCGAGTTGCGCAAGAAGGTCCGGGACGAGGCCGCCGAGAAGATCGACAGCTCCCAGCGGGAGTACATCCTCCGACAGCAGCTCGCCGCCATCAAGAAGGAGCTCGGCGAGGACGCCGACGTCACCGACGACTACCGCGCCAAGCTCGAGGAGCGCGAGCTCCCCGAGCACGTCTTCACTGCGATCAGCAAAGAGATCGACCGGCTGGAGAAGATGAGCGAGCAGTCGCCCGAGCACAGCTGGATCCGCACGTGGCTCGACACGATGTTCGACATTCCCTGGGAGACGCGCTCCGAAGATCGACTGGACCTCGACGAGGCCTGGGCGGTGCTCGACGGTGATCACACCGGACTGATGGACGTCAAGGAACGGATCATCGAGCATCTGGCGGTTCGAAAGCTTCGAGCGGAGCGAGGGCTCGAGAATGACCGAAGCTCCAGTGCGATCCTCCTCCTGGTCGGTCCACCCGGTGTCGGCAAGACCTCGCTCGGCGAGTCGGTGGCGAAGGCGCTGGGGCGCGAGTTCCATCGCGTCGCCCTCGGCGGTGTGCGCGACGAGGCAGAGATCCGCGGGCATCGGCGCACGTACGTGGGGGCGCGTCCCGGCCGAATCGCACGAGCGATCATCGAAGCCGGAACGATGAACCCGGTGTTCCTGTTGGACGAGATGGACAAGGTCGGCAACGACTGGAGAGGCGATCCCTCGTCGGCGCTGCTCGAGGTCCTCGACCCCGCCCAGAACCACACTTTCCGGGATCACTATCTGGAGACCGATCTCGACCTGTCCGACGTGCTGTTCATCGCAACCGCCAACGTCCTCGAGACGATCCCCGGCCCGCTGCTCGACCGGACGGAGGTGATCCGCATCGACGGATACACCGATGCCGAAAAGGTCGAGATCGCAAGAGATCATCTCCTCCCGCGGCAGACCCGCACGGCAGGGCTCGAGCCCGAGGAGATCTCGGTGACCGAGGAGGCTCTGGCTTCCGTGGTCGACCGGTACACACGTGAAGCTGGTGTCCGAAACCTCGAGCGTCAGCTCGGCAAGCTGACCCGCAAGGCAGCCACCAAGGTCGCCGGAGGAGCGGAGACACCGCTGTCGATCGACGAGGCGGATCTGGTCGAGTTCCTCGGCAAGCCCAAGGTGTGGAAGGACGAGGTGTCCGACCGGACCGACGTGCCCGGTGTGGCCACTGGCCTGGCCGTCACAGGTGCAGGCGGCGATGTCCTGTTCATCGAGGCGACCGCGATGGACGGCGACGCCGGCCTCACGCTCACCGGTCAACTCGGTGACGTGATGAAGGAGTCCGCCCAGATCGCGCTCTCGTACGTCAAGGGTCACACCGAGCGACTCGGGATCGATCCAGCCACGCTCGACCGCCGCTTCCACCTGCACGTCCCTGCCGGGGCGATCCCCAAGGACGGTCCGTCGGCGGGGATCACCATGACGACGGCGCTCGTGTCGTTGCTGACCGGCCGGACGGTCAAACCAACCGTGGGAATGACCGGCGAGGTCACGCTTCAGGGCAAGGTGCTACCGATCGGCGGCGTCAAGCAGAAGGTACTCGCCGCCCACAGGGCCGGGCTCACCGAGGTGATCCTGCCGAAGCGCAACGAGGTCGACATCGACGACATCCCCGACAAGGTTCGTGAGGAGATGACGATCCACATCGCCGACACCCTCGACGATGTGTTGGGCGTGGCGTTCCCCGACTGACGACACTCCTGCGGCCCTCGACCGTCGGGGGCCGCTGGCACCGGCCGGGCTAGCGTCGGAAGGGATGAGCACCTCCTTCGACCTCACCGGCAGAACCGCACTCGTCACTGGGGCCACGCGCGGCATCGGCAAGGCCATCGCGGTCGCCCTGGCTCATCACGGTGCCGACATCATCGGCGCCTCGGCATCTCAGGAGGCCGAAGGCTCCGAGGTGGGCCGTCTCGTCGAGGCAGAGGGGCGTCGCTTCGTCGGCCGGGCAGCCGACCTGTCGAGTCGGGAGGGCACCCATGGCCTGATCGGCCGGCTCGCGGATGAAGGCTTCCATGTCGACATCCTCGTCAACAACGCCGGCACCTCGAACGTCGCTCCCGCCCTCGACCAGAGCGACGAGGAGTGGGATCGAGTGCTCGAAGTGAATCTGAGCGCGCCATTCGTTCTCGCTCGGGGCCTGGCGAAGCCGATGATCGATGCCGGATGGGGCAAGATCATCTTCACGTCCTCCATCCTCGGATTTCGTGGCGGGACCAATGTCGCCGGATACACCTCGACCAAGACCGCGCTCGTGGGTCTCACCAAGGCGCTGGCGAACGAATGGGCGCACCTCGGCGTCAACGTGAACGCCATCGCCCCCGGCTACGTCGCCACGGACATCACCCAGCCCATCCGGGACGACACCGAGCGCAACGCAGCGGTCCTCGATCGGATCCCTGCCGGACGATGGGGCACCCCCGAGGACATCGCCGGCGCGGCCGTCTTCCTCGCCTCGGATGCCTCCGAATACGTGCACGGGACGGTCCTGACCGTGGACGGGGGATGGCTCGGTCGCTGAACGGCCATCCGGTAGAAGGGCTCCATCGGTGGTGCCTCCGTCGTGACGGGAGACGTACACTCCGCCAGAGAGGAGGTGTGATGGCGAACGGGCCCGGCGGAGCGGTCGTAGCAGCGATGCTCGAAGCCGAGGGCGTCGACACCGTGTTCGGCATCATCGACGGCACCTACTTCGGCTTGTACTCGAGCTTCGAAGACCATGGCATCCGACTGATCTCGCCTCGCCACGAGACCACCGCACTTCACATGGCCGGTGCCTACGCCCGGCTGACAGGCGAGCTCGGCGTCGCGATCGCCTCCAACGGGCCCGGAGTCGCCAACGCCCTGCCCGGTGTCGCGGTCGAGTCGGGAGAAGGCCACCGCGTGTTGCTGCTCACTTCGTCACGTCGAGAGGGGATCGGGCACCCGGATCGGGGTGGGACCTTCCAGTACTTCGATCAAACGGCTGTGACCAAGCCGATGACCAAATGGTCGGTGACGGTTCCTGTTCGGGACCGGATCCCTGAACTGATGCGACGGGCCTTCCGCACCTCGTGGTCCGGGCGTCCGGGAGTCGTCCACGTCGACATTCCCGAGTCGATCATCAACGGCAAGGCCAGACTCGATCCGTCGATCATCCGCCCGCCCGCGTCCTATCGACGTGTGAGCAGGCTGCCGGTCGACCCGACGCAACTGGCCCACGTCGTCGATCGGCTTCGCGCGGCGAAGACTCCTCTCATCCACGTGGGCACGGGCGTGGTCCACGCCAGGGCGTTCGACTCGCTGAAACGAGTCGCCGAGGCGCTCGGAGCACCGGTCACCACCAGTTGGGGCGGCAGGGGAAGCCTGCCAGAGACCCACCCGCTGGCCGTTCCGATGACGCACCTCGACACGTACCAGAAGCTCCGCTCCGAAGCGGACCTCGTGCTGGTGGTGGGGTCGCGTCTGGGAGAGACCGACTGGTGGGGCAAGGCGCCGTACTGGTCGCGCGAACAGCAGGTGATCCAGGTCGACATCGACGATCACTGGCTCGGTGTCAACAAGCCCGTCGACATCGCAGTGCTCGCCGATGCCGACGCGTTCCTCACGTCGCTCGCCGCCGAACTGGAGCTCGGCCCCTCGATCGACGTCCAACCCGACACCTGGCGAGCGGCGGCTTCAGCCGAACGGGCGAAACTCGATGAACGGCTCGACGAATCGCGGTCGTCGGGCCTCAACCCGGGACGGGTGCCGCGCATCTGCCAGGAAGTCCTCCCCGACGACACGGTCTGGGTGTTCGACGGCGGCAACGCCACCGTGTGGGCGCAGTTCTTCCACCAAGCCAGGATCCCCAACTCACTCCTGGCGACGTTCAAATTCGGAATGCTGGGAGCCGGAGTTGCCCAGGCGCTCGGGGCGCAAGTGGCCAGGCCGGACACGCGGGTGTGCTGCCTCATCGGCGACGGGGCGATGGGGTTCCACCCCCAGGAGATCGAGACGGCCGTCCGTCATGGACTGCCCGTGATCTACGTCGTCTTCGTCGATCGTCAATGGGGGATGGTGAAGATGAACCAACAGTTCTCCCTGCGTCCCGTCAAGACCGTCGTCCGCAAACAGCTCGGCCCCGACGAGACCATCAACGCCGACTTCTCGGAGATCCGGTTCGACGAGTTGGCCCGGTCGATGGGGGCGCACGGCGAGCGGGTCTCCTCCGCCGACGAGTTGGCTGCGGCCTTGAAGCGGGCGGCGGACTCGGGAGGTCCCGCCGTGATCCACGTCGACATCGACCCGGTCACACACATGTGGGCTCCGAAGCTCCGGGCCTTCAAGGACATGCACGCCGAGCCGAAGGGCTGATGGGTGGAGATCGATCAGGCCCAGCTCAACTTCAACGATTCGACGCTGCTGCTTCTCAATGTCCTGATCGGTCTCATCATGTTCGGGGTGGCACTCGACATCCGGATCGAGGACTTCCGACGTGTGGTGCGGGACCCGCGCGGCCCGCTCATCGGGCTGGGAGCCCAGTTCCTCCTCCTCCCGGCCTTCACCTTCCTGCTGATCTCGATCGCCGACCCGATTCCCTCCATGGCGCTCGGGATGATCATGGTTGCGGCCTGTCCCGGCGGGAACTTCTCCAACTTCCTCGCTCACTACGCCGGGTCGAACGCCGCCCTGTCGGTTTCGATGACCGCGATCTCGACCGCAATGGCGATCGTGATGACTCCTCTCAACCTGTCGTTCTGGGGCAGTCGTGACCCGGGCACCGCCGCCATCCTGACCGAGGTCAGCCTCGACCCGGTCGATCTGTTGGTCACGATCCTCCTGATCCTCGGTGTCCCGTTGTTCGCGGGAATGATCGTGGCGGCGAGGGCCCCCGGGCTGGCGACGAGGCTGCGACGTCCCATGAGGATCTTCTCACTGGCGGCGTTCGCACTGTTCATCGTCGGTGCGCTCCTCGGCAACTGGCAGCAGTTCCTGGACCACGTCGGCGCCGTTGCGCTGATCGTCGCCCTTCACAACGCCTTGGCGCTCGCCATCGGCTACTGGTCGGCGCGTGCCCTCGGTTCACCACGCTATGACACGAGGGCGATCTCGATCGAGGTCGGCATCCAGAACTCCGCATTGGCATTGGTGCTGATCTTCGGGTTCTTCGACGGTCTCGGGGGCATGGCGATCATCGCCGCCTGGTGGGGGGTGTGGCATCTCATCAGCGGACTCACCGTCGCGACCTGGTGGGCGCGCCGGCCGGTGCCTGTCCCGCAGACGGCATGAACGCTCGGGTGCTGGTCACCGGCGGGTCGGGGTTCATCGGCAGCCAGGTCGTGCAGCGCTTCGCGTCGGACCCGGAGGTGGCCCGAGTCGTTTCGGTCGACATCACGTCCGGACGGGGGGACACCGAGACCGTTCGATGTGTTCAGATGGACATTCGTGATGGCCGGCTGGCAGACGTCCTGGTCGAAGAGCAGATCGATCGGATCGTGCACCTCGCAGCGATCGTCTCGCCCCAGCCGCATCACACCCGCGAGTTCCTCGAGTCGGTCGAGGTGGGAGGCACTCGAAACCTCACGGCGGCAGCTCTGGCGGCCGGGGTCGGCCACATCACGGTGATGTCGAGTGGAGCCGCCTACGGGTATCACGCCGACAACCCCGATTGGATCGATGAATCACAGCCCCTTCGAGGAAACCGGGACTTCGCGTACGCCGACCACAAGCGACGGGTCGAGGAGCACCTGGCCGAACTCCGCACCGACCACCCGGAGTTGGTGCAGCTCGTTCTCAGACCCGGCACCGTGCTCGGTCCGACGGTGGACAACCAGATCACTGCGCTGTGGAACTGGCCGGTGATTCTGGGCGTGAGTGGCTCGGAGACGCCGTTCGTCTTCATCTGGGTCGGCGACCTCGTCGAGATCGTCGCGAGAGGCTGCCTTCATCGTCGGGCGGGTGTGCACAACGTGGCAGGCGATGGTGCCGTGCCGCTCCGCCGCATCGCCGATGCGCTCGGCAAGCGTCAGGTCCCGGTTCCTGCCTCCGTGATCCGATTCGTACTCGCGACGTTGCGTCGGATCGGCATCACCTCATACGGACCCGAGCAGGTCGACTTCCTCCGGTACCGCCCGGTGCTGTCGAATCGAAGCCTGATCGAGGAGTTCGGCTACCAGCCTCAGAAGTCCTCGCTGGAGGCGTTCGAGGCGTGGGTGGCGAGCCGTGGCTGAAGGCTTCACCGATCTGCGAGTGCTCGTGACCGGAGCTGCCGGTGGGATCGGCACGGAGTTGTGCCGGCGCTTCGCCGCAGAAGGCGCCGAGGTGATCGCCATCGACTCCGACGGGGAGGCCCTCGACCGACTCGCCGAGGAGATCGGTGTCGTGGCCGTCGAGCTGGACGTGACGGATCGCAGAAGTGTCGAGTCGCACGACTTCGGCGTGGTCCATGTCCTGGTGAACAACGCCGGAGTGACTGCTCTCGGCCCGTTCTCGGAGATCGACGGCGCTGCATTCGAGCGGGTCATCGCCGTCAACCTGATCGGCGCGGCGACGATCACGCGGGCGGTGTTGGGCTCGCTTCAGCGGCACCACGGCCGGATCGCCGTCTTGTCGAGTGTGGCCGGTTTCTCCCCTCTGATGCATCGAACCGCCTATGCGGCCTCGAAGCATGGTCTCCATGGCCTGTTCGAGAGTCTCCGGTCGGAGTTGAGCGGTGTCAGCGTCACGATGGTGTGTCCCACCTTCGTCAACACCGGTATCGAGACTCGGGCCGCTGCTCGCGCTCCTGGCCCTGCGGGCCAGTGGTCCACCACCGGCCGGCACCTGTCGGCCGTGGATGTGTCAGACGCAGTGCTCGATGGCCTCAGGCGAAGGAAGCGACTGGTGTTGCCGGGTGCAACCTCGAAGATGGCCTATGTCCTCTCACGTCTGGCTCCATCGGCGTACGAGCTGCTGATGAGACGGCGACTCACTCCTCGTTGACCTCCAATCACGATCCATCGACAGCCACCCTTCGAAGCGACCGCCCGCCGGCCGGTCTACGCTCGCCTCGCTGGCGGTCGAGCACCGGCGGGGAGCGAAGGATCAGGAGAAGCGTGAGCGCGTCGGTGGAGCAGACCAGGGTCGGTGGCGCCTTCGGCACGACCGTGGCCTCTGTCGTGGTCGCCGGCATGAGCGTCGCTCTGGTCGTCTCATTCGCTTCGATCGTCTATGCGGGCGCCCTCGAACCGTTCCGTGCTCGGGCGATCGGACTCGCCCTCCTCGGGTCGATCCCGATGGCGATCATCGGTGCCGCTTTCTCCTCATACCGGGGGACCATCCTCCAAGCTCAGGACGTCACCAGTCTTCTTCTCTCGGTGTCCGCCGCCTCGGTTGCTGGTGCGGGTCTCGTGGCCGCCGATCGGCTCTTCGCCACGGTCGTGGGAATCGTGCTTGTCGCCGCCATCACGACCGGTGTGGTCTCGATCCTCGTCGGCAGGTTTCGCCTCGCTCATCTCGGGCGGTTCATCCCACACTCGGTGATCGGCGGGTTCCTCGCGGCGACCGGATACCTCTTGACGATGGGCGCCGCGGGGATGATGGTCGGAGAGCAGGTCACGATCTGGACGCTGGAGCCCCTGGTCGGCTTCGATGTCGTCGCGCGTTGGGTCCCGTGGATCCTCGCAAGTGCCGCGATGGTCTATGCGGTGAGACGCACCGGCAACGATCTCTTCGTGTTGGTCGGCCTCGCCGGATCGGCGTGTGTCTTCTATGTGGTGCAGGCGCTCGGGGGAGGACTCGACCAGGCGCGAGCGAGCGGATTGCTGCTCGGCCCATTCGATTCCGGAGGCTTCCTGGGGCAGATCGATCTCACCGAGGTCGTCATGGCCGACTGGTCGGTCGTCGCAGGCGAAGTCGACGTGATCCTCGCAGTTGCTGCGATGGCCGTCCTGGGAGCGTTGTTGAACGCAACAGGATTGGAGGTGTCCGTCGGTGAGGACGTCGATCTCGAACGCGAGCTCGCCACCGCTGGGGTGGCGAACATCGCGGCGGGGCTCGGCGGAGGCCTGACGGGTTTCACGCTCCTGAGTGAGACGCTCCTCGCCTCACGTCTCGGTCTCCGGTCGCAATGGGCCGGATTGACCGTGGCGGCGGCGTGCGCGGTGACACTCGTCTTCGGAGCATCGCTCATCTCGATCGTGCCGGTCGGCCTCGTCGCCGCCGTCATCGCGTTCCTGGGCATCGACCTGATGATCACCTGGCTGTGGGTGGAAGGCCGGCGGATGCCGATCGGAGACCGTCTCGTGATCGGGCTGGTGGTGCTGGTCGCCGCCACCGTCGGTTTCCTCCAGGCGATCTTCGTAGGAGTTCTGACTGCGACCTTCCTCTTCGTGCGGTCCTATGCGAGCATCGACGTCGTTTGGATGCACTCGACGCTCGCCAGTCGACGCAGCTCCGTTGAACGGAGTGGCGCAGCCCTCGATCGATTGAGCGAGCGCGGAGACGGTGTGCTCGTCTACGAGCTGAGTGGGTATGTGTTCTTCGGGTCGGCAAGTCGCTTGCTCGATCGACTGGGATCGGATCTCGTCGAGGCCCGGCCCGAGACCGTGATCATCGACATGGCGCGGGTTCACGGCATCGACACGTCGGCAACTGCGGCGATTCTGAGGTTTGCCGACGTTTGCAGCTCGACGGGCGTGGACCTCGTGGTCACCGGAATCGCCTCACGTCTGGAAGTGGCCGAGCTCCGAGAGGTCGAGTCGATGGTGTTCTTCCCTCGCCTCGACGATGCTCTGCGCGAGATCGAAGACCACCTGCTCGACGACGTGGATCCAGCACCTGCAGGCCTCGTGTCCTGGCTGACTCAGGGAGACTCGATCGCAGGGGTGGGACCGGTGCCCATTCCGACGAGGCAGCTCCCTCGCGGTTCCCACCTCACGAAGCAGGGCGACGCTGCCTCGCTGGTCTACTACGTCACCAAGGGAGAGCTGCGCGCAGAGGTTCATCGACATGACGGTCGCGCCGTTGTCGTTGCGACCTTTCGCCCCGGTGCGTTCATCGGGGAGATCTCCCACTACACCGGTCTCCCGAGGACCGCAGATGTCGTTGCCCAGATCGATTCGGAAGTGCTCGTGATCGATATCGACACGATCGAGGCGGACCCTCGACGGGCCCAGCTCGCGGCCGAGCTACATCGCGAGATCGCAGCCCACCTGGCTCGTCGGTTGATGCACACGACCGCGGCTCTGCGGGACAGAACGTGAGGAAGGCGCCGAGCCGGCTTGGCCGGAGGTCAACCGGTTCGACGTCCGAGAGGCGGGGGGAACGGCATGGATCAAACAGCGCGGTGATGTCAGTCGAGCGCCCGAGTGTCTCGCAGCCGGGTACAGAACCGGTCGATTGCCGCTGAGAACGCCAGGCGGGCCGGCCCGAACGAGGCGTCGTGGTGACGGAGCGGGGACTCGTCGAGGTCGAGGCATCGGGTGAATCGCTCACTGGAGTGGTTCTGCGCATCGAGCAGGGGAGAGCGTTCGCTGCGCTCGGGGATGTCGATGCGGCAAGAGCGTGTCTCGAGCTTGCTTGTTCGACCGCTCAGGTCATGGGAGCGCATCTGTTGTGGACACGGGCCGTTGCCGAGCTCGCCGCCATCAGCGAAAGGGCGGGTGACACGCCGACCATCCCACTCGATCCTCACGCGCACGCAGAGTGAAGATTCTGCACGAGATGGCGACACGCCGGCGAGCTGTCGCCGGCGATGTGCCCCGTGAGAAACGCGTCGATTCAGGGTCGCGGCGGGCGGAGCATCAACACGGGAGTCCTGTCCTTGTACAGCTCGTAGTCGGGATCGCCGCCCCACCGCTCGTCTGCTCGCTTCTCGAGCATCGGGACTCCGCTGATTCGAGTGATGAGGAGATAGACGAACACCGGAGAGATGAGGACCACCCAGCGCCAGCCGGAGAGGATGGGAACGGCCATGATGGCGACGCCGGTCCAGAGTGTGATCTCACCGAAGTAGTTGGGGTGACGGGACCATGCCCACAGCCCGCTGCTGATGAACCTGCCTTTGTTGGAGGGGTCCTTCCTGAAGGCCGACTTCTGGCGGTCGGCGACGACCTCGATCGCGAACCCCGCCAGCCAGATGGCGATCCCGACGAAGGCCACCCACCCCAGATCCTGGCGATCGTCCCCTGTGATGATCGCCCAGGCGGCCGCAGCAGTCAGCAGCACCCACAGCCCCTGGATCGTCCACGTCATGAAGAACCGCAGCGGGTCTGTCTTGATCTCGTCGAAGCGGCCGTCCTTCCCGTCGCGTGAGATCCGTCGGAACAGAAAGGTCCCGAGCCTGGCTGCCCAGACTGCGACCATCGCGGCAACGATCAGTGCGCGGGCGTCGAGGTCGTCGCTCAGCAGGACGGCGACCAGCGTGACCGAGATGTAGGTGGCGCTCCCCGTCAGGTCGTAGTACTTCTCGGTCCTGGCGGCGTTGGACGGGATGAACACCAGCCAGTTGACGGCGTACGCAAGCAGGCCGCAGAGTGCAAACACCGGGAAAGCGCCCACCGCGACGCTGCCGTCACTGCCTGCCCACGACACCAGCGTTCCGATGGTGACGGCCGCGATGATTCCGATGACTGACCTGCGAGCGTTCTCGTCCATGGCCGTCACCCTATCTGCCTCACTCGAGAATCAGGCAGCGAAGTCTCATGCCTCGGCGGACGCCGTATCGGCGTGGTGGCTCAGCGCCATGAGGTAACCGGTCGCTCGTTCCGCCTCGGGATAGCGTTGCATCAATGCCTGGAAGGACGGACCATGGCCGGCGACCCGGAGGTGGACGAGCTCGTGGACGATGACGAAGTCGAGAACGAAGTCGGGGACGGTCTCCAGACGGCTCGAGATGCGAATCGATCCATCGGACGCGGTACAGGATCCCCATCGGGTGTTCTGCCGCTGAGACCATGAGATCGAAGTCGGCTCTGGAAGCCCGAACCTCTCGGCGAGGCGCCGTGCCCGCACCGACAGGTCGATGTCACCCGCTCCGATTTTGCGTGACACCTTCCGCACGATCGAGGCGACCAGGCGGGTCTCCTCGGCACTGTCGAGTCCGGCAGGCACTCTGACAACGATGGTGCCGTTCATCACCCTCGCCTGGACCGTCTTCTTGCGGCGTGGACTGCGGATGATCTCGATAGGGAGCGGAGCAGGACTGTTCGGCATGGGAACACCGTACGGTGCGCGTGTGACGAGAACGTGATCCCTGCACCGGCAAGTGGTGTCTTCGCTCCGCTACCTTCGGAATCTGTCGTCGCGGACGGAGGTCGAACATGCCAGGAGGATCCGACTACCCAGGTCCGCCCGAGGCGCTCGAGCGATATCGAGAAGTCGTAGCTGCCTGCTCCGGAGATGCGGAGGTGAAGGGTGCCAAGAATCCGTACACCTCGCGCAATGGACACATGTTCAGCTTCCTCGACCGTGACGGGACGATGGCGCTCCGGCTCTCCGAGGAGCTGATCGACGAATACGGGAAGAGCCACTCGACCGAGCCTGTCATGCAATACGGGAGCGTGATGCGCGGATATGTGGCGATCCCCGCAGAGCTCTTCGCAGATCTCGATGCGCTGGTCGGATGGCTCGACCGCAGCTACGAGTGGGTCGGCACCTTCGACCCGAAGTGATCGGTCTCTGCCGGCGACGCAGCACTAGTCCATCGGTGCAGTCTGGAATGGTGCTCAGGTTTTGATCCGTCGATTGCCGATTGTCTCAATGAAGGGGCCTACGTAGGTAATAGAGCAGGAGGCAAGCAGCATGACCACCGAGAATCGGCGGCTCGGGTGGATCGACCGTCACACGCGTTCATCGCCGTCCGTGCTGTTGGCGTTCCTCGCGCTCATGATGTCGCTGTTTGCTGCGGCGGCCCTCGCTCCTGCACCTGCTCAGGCCGGTCACGTGACATCGGGCTGGTCGGGAGAGCTGACGACGCAGGACACCACCGCGGCCGGTTGGGAAGACTCCTCGGTGCTCACGAATGTCGACTTCACCGAGTATCCGGGGTCGCTGTACTCGATCGCCCGCTCACTGAATGTCGACGACGCCTGGAATGCCGGCTATTCGGGTCTGGGGATCCAGGTGGCGGTGATCGACACCGGCGTCGCCCCCGTCGAGGGCATGTTGCATGCCGGCAAGGTGATCAACGGTCCCGACCTCTCGTTCGAATCGCAGAATCCCGATCGGCATTACCTCGACTCGTATGGCCACGGCACGCATCTGGCCGGGATCATCGCCGGCAAGGCGTCGGACGTGCGGGATGACTACACCCACCAGTCGAAGGACAAGTTCCTCGGCATCGCCCCCGACGCCGAGATCGTCAGCATCAAGGTCGGCTCCTACGACGGTGCCGTCGACGTCTCACAGGTGATCTCCGCCGTCGACTGGGTCGTGCAGCATCGGTACTCCCAGGGGATGAACATCCGGGTTCTCAACCTCGCCTACGGCACCGACTCGGTCCAACCCTATGAGGTCGATCCGCTGGCTCAGGCGGTCGAGAGGGCCTGGAAAGCGGGGATCGTGGTGGTGGTGGCTGCCGGTAACGACGGCAACGCCGCTCCGCTACGCAATCCTGCCTACGACCCGTATGTCATCGCGGTCGGGTCCGCCCAGTACGGCGATACCAACGTGTCGTCCAACTCCTTCATTCACTACGACCGGGTCTCCGACTACTCGAACTGTGGAACCGACCGCACCGTCGACCTCGTCGCTCCCGGAAAGTCGATCACCAGCCTGCGGGTGCCCGGCTCCTTTGCGGATGACAACCATCCCGAAGCTCGGGTTGGCGCCAACTACATGCTCGGCTCGGGGACCAGCCAAGCGGCCGCCGTCGTCTCGGGTGCTGCTGCGGTCCTCCTTCAGCGAGACCGAGGCCTCACGCCCGACGAGGTCAAGAAGCTGCTGACCGACAATGCTTCCCCGATGACCGGCGTGTCCAGCGCCTGCCAGGGCGCAGGTGTCGTCGACCTCGGCTTCGTGGCGAGGGGCAAGAAGATCAACGTGTCCGGAGCCACCCAGACTCACGTCGAGTCCGACGGTTCCGGATCGCTCGAGGCGTCACGCGGCAGCGATCACCTCGAGATGGACGGCGTCGTCCTCGCCGGTGAACAGGACATCATGGGGAACCCGTGGATCGGCTTCAACGAGTGGCAGACCAGCTGCTGGAAGGAAGGCAGGGGCAAGGATGCGGTGACGGTGTGCGAGGACGTGCTCGTGCCGACCGAAACGCTTTGGAACGGGGGCGACTGGAACGGCACCTCCTGGTCGGGCACCTCCTGGTCGGGCACGTCGTGGTCGGGTCTCTCCTGGACCGGCACCAGTTGGTCCGGCCTCTCCTGGTCCGGTCTGAGCTGGAGCGGGCTGTCCTGGTCTGGCAAGACCTGGAACGGGCTGTCCTGGTCGGGTCTGAGCTGGAGCGGTCTCTCCTGGTCCGGCACCAGTTGGAGCGGATCCAACTGGACCGGCCTCCGCTGGGACTGACCCATACGCTCGACCCGTCAGTGATTGAATCCATCAGGCGGGGCGGCGGCCCCGCCTGAACGCGTTCCGAGATCGACTTCAGCTCGCCTCGGCGGCGGACTTGAAGCCCTCGTTCTCCTTCGTGATCGCCGAGAGGATGGGGCGCTTGAGCAGTGGACCGAGTAGCGGCGCCATCGGCCCGTCGAGCTCGATGGCCAGCGTCTGAGTGGTGCCGTCCACGGTGGCTGTGAGGTAGTGGCCGCCGGTCATCGTCATCCCGAAAGCTCGAGTGCCCCAGGCGAATGCCTTTTCGTCCTCCAGCTGTGCGACCGTCCAGACCTTTGCCCGCTGCCCGGGTTGCTTGATGCGGGCCCGCGCCCCGACGGCCAGCGGCCCGCTGTCGAGCCGCTCCACCGAGTCCATCGTCGGGGTGTATCGGGGCCACGACTCGATGTCGAGCGTGAGCTCCCAGACCCGTTCAGGGGTTGCGGCGATGTCGATGGTGTGCTCGATCCTCATGTCTTCCTCCTTGTACCAGTCGGTACACGAGACTGTACCACATGGTACAGGCTTCGTCTAGACTGTGCATCGTGTCCGACGCACGTGAAGCTCTGCTCGACCGGGTGATCGCCGAGGCGGCGTCCAACGGCCTCGCCGATCGGAGCCTGCGCGAGCTGGCTGAGGCGGCCGACACCAGCCATCGGATGCTGCTCTACCACTTCGAATCGCGTGCCGGCCTCGTGGCGGCGATCGTGGAGCGGGTCGAAGCAGATCAGCGCCGCGCCCTCGTAGAGATGGCTGCTCGGGCCGAGAGTGCCGCCGACCTGATCCGACTCCTGTGGGCGCAGGTGTCTGCGCCCGAACTGCGGTCCTTCGTGCGATTGTTCTTCGAGTGTGTCGCCGCCACCGGTGGGGAAGGGCTCACGGATCCCTGGCTCGCGGTCGGCGATGAGGTGGCAGCGTCGATCGGTGAAGCGACGGACGAGGACATGCTCCGCCTCGGAGTCGCCGTCTCGCGAGGTTTG
>CBDTXZ010000063.1:0-14887 GCA_965364515.1 uncultured bacterium | reverse complement strand
CGGGATCGTCGCTGCGAGAGACCATCTGTTCTTCCCCGATCAACTCACCGACGGCCTGACGAAGCATCGGCCCGAGGCGATCCTGCTGTTCGTTCCCGACGAAGCCGACCACCACGAAGACATCAGCTCGAGCATCGACACCAAGATCGAGGCGCTCCTGTGCCATTCGAGCCAGGCCCGGACGACGATGGGCAACGCCAGCGAGTCCGACGAGGCCCGCGAGCAGTTCAGCGAGCGAATCCGCCATTGGTCCGCACGCATGGGCGAGGATGCGGGCCTCGACCTCGCCGAAGCGTTCAAGCTTCTCAGGCCATGACGCCGGCTGAAGCTCGACAGCTCATTCGGGAATCGTTCTCTGCAGCCGTCGCCGCCGTCGATCCGAGGGCGGCAACCGCCCGAGCCCTCTCCGAGCGGAGCTTCGAAGGGTCGGTCGGCGTTGTTGCGCTCGGCAAGGGGGCTTCGGCGATGGCGTGGGGCGTCCACGACGTCTTGGCAGACAGATTGGTGTCCGGTGTGGCCGTTGGACCGGTCGAAGCCGAGCCACCGGCAACCATCGCATGGCACACCGGCAGCCACCCGATCCCAGACCATCGATCCGAGGCGGCGGGACGGGCGATCGTCGCCTATCTCGAATCCACCGATGTCGATTTCGTCCTCTTCCTCATCTCCGGGGGCGGCTCGGCGCTCGCCGAGATCCCGCCCGAGGGTGTGACGATCGACGAACTCGGGGCCATCCAGCGTCGTCTGATGGATGCGTCCGTCCCGATCGAGCAGCTGAATCTGGTCCGCCGAGCCGTGTCCCTGCTCAAGAACGGTCGGATGCTCGAGCACGTCTCGGCGCCACACGAGACATTGCTCATCTCCGACGTCGGCGACGAAGGCCCCGAGGTGATCGCTTCGGGGCCCACCCTGGGGGGACCGATCGATCCCGAACTGGTGGCTGCGGTCCTGAAGCGGTCCGGGATCGAGGTCAGCGGCCCGATCGCCGCACATCTCGCCTCGCTGAACACCACCGCACAGAACGACGCATGGACGGTCGTCGCTGACGGCTGGTCGGCCGCCGGAACAGCGGCGCGGGTGCTCGGGCAATCGGGACTGAACGTGTCCATCCCGAAGCGGTGCTTCTCCGGCGAGGCCCGGAGGGTTGCGCCGGCGCTGGTGCGTGGAGCCGAGTCCGGCTTCACGGTTGCTCCGGGCGAGGCCACGGTGACGGTCACCGGAGACGGGGTCGGAGGCCGCAACACCGAAGCTGCGCTCGCAGTGGCCATCCAGATCGACGGCCTTGACGACGTCGTGTTCGCCTCGCTCACCACCGACGGAGTCGATGGAGCCACCGACACCGCCGGAGCGATCGTCGATGGCGGGTCGGCAGCGCGGATGCGGGAGGCTGGCCTCTCACCCGAGGCCGCCCTGATGAACAACGACAGCCAGTCGCCCCTGGATGCCTCCGGAGATCTGGTTCGCACCGGGCCAACCGGAACGAACGTCGCCGATCTCTGGTTCGTCTGGAGCCGTTAGGCGAAGGGGTCGATCGGCCCGGGCCGCACGATGACCGGCGGGTCCCGGGTGAAGTCCACAACGGTGGAGGCGGATCCTCCGGGGCACCTCCCTGGGAGATAGAGATCGACCTCGGTACCGAAGACCCCCCTGGCCTCGGTGTCGTCCAATGCCGGTTCGTCACCGCTGAGGTTGGCCGACGTCACGGCGAGTGGCCCGGTGACGGCGAGCAGCTCCCTCAGCTCGGGGTGGTCGGGGACCCGTACCCCGACCGATCGAGTCTGCGGGTGCCCGACCCAGGCGGGAAGCGGTGCCACGGGATCCAGCACGAGCGTGAGTGCGCCGGGCCACCAGCGGTCGGCGACTCGTCGCGCTTGCTCGGTGATCGTCACGATCGACGCAGCCGTCTCGACGCTTGCTGCCAGCAGTGCGATCGGACGATCGGCCGGTCGACCCTTCAATTCGAACAGCCGGCCGACCGCCTCCTCCGAGCGTGGATCCACCGCCAGCCCGTAGACGGTGTCGGTCGGCACTCCGACGACGCCACCTGCGGCGATCACGTCGGCCGGGCTCATGGCCTACCTCCGATCACGAAACGATCACGGCCGTTCAGGTCGCGTCTCACCTCGGGGTCGAAGGCCGCGAAGAGCGAACGGACCTCGCCGCCCTGAGACTCGCCGATCTCGAGGGCGAACCGGCCGCCGGGTGCGAGCCACTCCCCCATCGTTTCGACAATTCGCTCGTACACCTCGAGCCCGGTCGGACCGGAGACGAGTGCCATCCTCGGCTCGCGGAGGACGTCCTCGGGAAGATCGAGGTAGTCGTTCTCGGTGACATACGGAGGGTTCGCGACGAGCAGGTCGACGGATCCCCGCAGCTCGGCCGGCAGGGCGTCGAACAGGTCGCCGTGGAACCACTCGACCCTCGGACCGAGTGTCTCGCCGTTCGCTCGGGCGACATCGAGCGCATCGGGTGACAGATCCGTTCCACACACACGGGCGTTCGGGAACGACCTGCTCAGGGCAAGAGCGAGAGCTCCCGAACCGGTGCAGAGGTCGACGATCACAGCGGGCGAATGAACGAGGCGCTCGGCCAACTCCCACAGCTGCTCCGTCTCCGGACGCGGCACCAGGACCCTGGAGTCCACCCGAAGGTCGAGCGGACCGAAGGCAGCCGTGCCCTCGAGGTATTGCAGAGGCTCGCCGGCCAGCCTGCGCTCGACGAGCGACTCGAGTTCGTCCTCGTCGACCGCGACGGCACCGAGCCGTCGCATCTCGTGTGCGGGGAGTGTCATGGGCTCCAGTCTGACATGCCGTCCGTGCAAGTACCGGCTGCCCCAGCCGACATGGAGCACATGAACGCCAAGATCCTCGTTGCCGACAAGAACCCGGCCGTGACACTGGTCATGCGCCGGCATTCGCGCTGGCCGGTAACGAGGTCGATGTCACACACGATGGCGTCGACGCCTTCGAGATGGGTCTGACCGGCGGCTACGACCTGGCGTTCATCGACCACTTCCTGCCGACGGTCCTCGGAGCGGAGATCATCCAGAAGTGGAGCGAGGCGGGCATCGAGCTTCCCACGATCGTCGTGTCCACACAGAGCGACGAATCGATGATGGTCCGCTGATCGGAGCGGGGTGCCGCCGACTTCATCCGCAAGCCGTTCAACACCTCGGAGCTGGACCTCCGGACACAGGTCCACCTGATGAGGGCCGCAGCCCGCCGCTGAGTGTCGAAGCGCCTGACCCGACCTGGGCAGGACCGTCCTCGACGGGTGTGCTGAATCCGGGGGTCACCCCCGACTCACACTGGCACAGCCGGTCGCAGACATCACGATGTTCGAAGCGGCCCCGAAATCCAGCAGCGTGAAATCGAACTCCCGCTCGAGCCGGACAGCCACATCACAGCCGGCCGAGGAGAGGCTGACCTGGGGGTGACTCAGGCCGTCGATGATCGAGCGAGGTTGTTCGCCCAACACGGCAGCGATCTGGAGTTCGACGAGATCGGGGTCGAGCCGGGCCAAGCCGGTCTCCCGGAAGTGCTCCGTGTCGATTCCCGATGTGGCTGCGATTGCGCTCGCATCGGCGAGTGCTGCCAACTCTCTGCGCTCTCCTATCAGGCGCCACAGATCGAAAGAGATACCGCCCAGCAGCAGAATCGCCACACCCAGCCCCAGCACGAAGAGTTGGACGCTGCCATGCTCACCATCGGCATCGCTACGAGAGTGGGCCGGCCGAATCATGGCTGTGGAATGCTGCGGTATCGATCGACGAACTCGGCGTGCTCGTATCCCGTCGACATCGCCAAGCTCTCGGTGAACAAAGGGATCACGTCGACCTCGACACGAATGAACACCGAAACGTACGTTCCGCGCTCGAGAAGGCCGTCGAGGTTGGTACAGGTCGACCGCGGCTCATCGGCGAGTGAGCTCTCTCCGCCGCCGCAGAGCGCCACATCGATCCGAGCGGGATCCAGCCCGTTGTTGACGGCCATTTCGCGGATGCTCCGGTAGGCCGTCATCTCGTCTCCATCGGTGATCGCGACCGTTCTGGCCAACTCCGCGGAGGCGAGACGCACGAATGTCCTCGCCTCGAGCAGAGGAGCGAAGGAAAGGACGACCATCGCCATCGGCACCATGAGCAAGGCGACCCCCACCACCAGCTCGATTGCAGCCGTGCCCTGCTGCCGGTCGACGCGACGATGCTCGCTCATGGAGCGGTCGCGTCGACGAAGCGCTCGCGCGCAGCGACCGCCTCGAAGTCCATCGTCAGATCGGGTACGAGTGGCGCAAACCCTCGAAAGGTGGCGGATGCCGTGGCCACCATGACATCGCCCGTGTCCCGACACGATGTCACGACCTCCTCGCCATACGGGCCTCCGAGAACCCCCGAGAGCACATCGTCGATGGTGGCCTGACACACGAGCACCCCTGCATCTGCACGCGCTCCATTACGCACGCCCTCGTCGAGCGCCGCCCGCACTGCTCCCGAGGCGTACTGCACGACGATGAAGTTCGCGAGGACGGCAAAGAAGATCAACGCCATTGCAGCTGCCAGAACGTACGAGATGGAGACCATCCCGGACTCCGGGTCAGCCACCTGCGCCTTCGACCTCGCCGGTGAGGAGATCACCGATCGCTTCGATCAGGTCGACGCCAAGTGCCTGGAGTCCCGCCCAGATGGCGACCAATGCGACGATGGCGAGTGCGGCATTGCCGAGTAGCTCGGCCGTGTTGAGGCCGCGTTCATCGGCGTTGAGTTCCCGCAGGCCCGCCAGCGCCCGCTCGATGTGGGTCTTCATGTCGTTTCCTTTCTCTCCCGTCTCGGGTGACCTCATGATCCGAGGAGCAATCTGGGAAGCGGCGCGCCAACGAAGAGCAGCATCACCGGAGCCAGGATCGCAATCGTCGGAATCAGCATCGCTGCACGGCGCTTGGTCGCAGTTCGCTTGATCGACTCACGCCTGGCCTCTCGAACGTCTTCGGACAGCACGAGGAGGCTGTCAGCCAGATCGACGCCGCGCTCCTCGGCGATTGCGAGCAACGCATAGGTGCGGGCGCAGTACGGCTCCGGCGTCGATCGGGCGATCCGGTCGAATGCCGACGAGATGGGGGCGCCGGCACGGTGTAAACGGAGCGCCTCCTGCAGTTCGGTGATGACGTCTCCGCTTCCCCGATCGCATATCGCCGAGACGGCGGACACGACTCCACCACCGGCTCGAACACGCATCGCCAGGAGTTGGTTGACCGTGTAGACCTCGATGGTCATCCGACTCCGACGCTCCTCGATGGCACGTTCGAGGCGACCCCGCTGCCGGGTGGCACCCACGATGAGGAGCAGGGCCTCCATGGCCAGGAACTGGGGAACGGACAGATCGAGCAGAGGGACGAGCACCAGCGCAACCGCTCCCCACGTGGCCACGTTTCCGAGTTGTCGAAGCCGGTAACCGGCGAGCCGCTCCGACTCCGGGAGATCGGGGAACAGTCCCGCTTGCCGAATCATCGCAGCGAGCCGCTGATCACCCTGGCGATCGATGAAACGGTCGAGCCTCCGCGCCAGCGAATCCACGATCGGGCGGAACACACCGACGAGCGCCGAACCGGATGGACGACCGCCACTGCTCACGGCGCCGACGTCAGCGCTTCGACCGAGCGATGTGCGCTGGCCGATCGTGTACGGCCTGACGCGAGAGGCGAGTCGCCTCGGCGGGGGCACCATCGCCCTGACGGCCAGCACGACGAAGACCGCAGACAGCAGCGCAGCGAACGTTTGGGTCGGCTCCATCAGAGCGCCTCATCCTTCGCTGCTCCTCCGAAGACCCTCGTCTCGGGGACGTCCTCTCCCAGACGCGTGACCATCCACATCCCGAACCCGCTCAGCATCGCCCCCACTGCGACGACGAACACCCCGGCCCCGGACCGATAGAAGTCGCGAAAGGGTCCTTCTTGAAGGGTGATGGCGATGAGAACGAACCACGGCAGCACGAAGACCGCACGGGAGTTGATCTTCTGTTCGAGCTGTTGGGTCTGGATCTCCTCCATCGTCCACTGGTCGCGCGTCGTCGCTGCAGCGAGATCTCGCAGGATTGCGGGAACGATGGAACCACCTCTCTCATGAGCGAGGATGAGGACTTCGATCACGCGATCGCTGGTGGGGTCGGCGAGTTCCTCCTTGACGATCTCGAGTGCCGGCACCATCCCAACGGTGCGGGCGAGAAACGCGAACCGGGCGAAGGCGATCCGCAGCGGCTCCGGGCCACTCACCGCCAACTGCTCGACCGCTCGCTGGAGTGACATTCCCGATGAGATCGACGCAACCAGGTCCCGCAGGCCGTCTGGCCAGGCTCGCTGAACCTCGGTCATCCGCCGCTCGCGCAGACGACCGAAGTAGATCCGTGGCACGAAAGCGAGAAGCGCAGCCGGGGCGAGCGAAACCGTCGCCACCCCGGTGATGAGAAACAAGAGCACGAACGCGATCATCCCGGCAGCAACGGAGGCAGCGACGAACTGCTGAGGCGTGAGATCGAGACCGGCCTGAGTCAACCACTGCTGTCGTTTGGAGACCTGCGGTGCCGAGGTCCGTCGACTTCGCTCCCGGGGAATGACCTCGGTGAGTAGCCCGATGGCCAGAACCACGAATGTGGCTGTGGAGAGTGCAGCGATCAATCGCATCAGAGGCTCGACCGCCCACTCATCACGTCGACGAGTGACCACCCCTGCGGGAGCGACCGCTGGAGCCTGCCCGCGAGCTGGTCGGGTGGCAGTGCTCCCGTCCATTGGAGAGGCGAGCCCAGACGCTCCCGGATGAACAGCGGCTGAACGGAGAAGTCGTCACGGAGCGCGGGGACGACGGCCAAGATCTCCATCACCTGTCTCCGGATCGGCCCGTCGGATTCACCCTGCATCTCCCGGTCGAGATGAATGACGAGATCGATCGAGCTCGAGAACACCTTCCGCACGACGGTCTCCGGGACGTTCTCTCCTGCCATCAGAGCCGCGTTCACGAGCGCTGCCAGCGCATCGGTGGCGGAGTTGGCGTGGACCGTGCATGCGAAACCCGTGCCTGCGTTGACCGCCCTGGTCAACTCGAAGCTCTCCGAACCACGTACCTCACCGACGACGATGCGATCCGGGCGCATGGCGAGCACGACCTTGACCAGGTCGCGAAGGGTGATCGCCCCCGAGCCGTCCAATCCAGGTGGTCGCGCTTCGTAGTACGAGCCGTGCACGAGGGGTACGTTGAGCTCGCGCACCTCTTCGCAACATCGGATGCACTGGGAAGACGGGGCGGCGTTCATCATCGCAGCCAAGAGCGATGTCTTGCCCGCACCGGGCTGGCCCGAGATCACGATGCTCGACGTCCCCTGCATGACGTGCTTGAGAAAGGAGGCCGCCGCTTGGGAGAGCGAGTCCAGCTCGACGAGAGAGCCGAGCGTCTCCTTGCGCAATGCATAGCGACGAACCGTCACCGAGGTCTGGTCGGCGATCGGCGGAATGACCGCCGTGAGGCGGGCCGAATTGTCGAGCACCCGCGCCTGGACGATCGGGTTGGCCGCATCCAGTCGCCGGTCCGAGCGGGCGAGGAGCCGGTCGACGACGTGCTTGTTCTCCTCGGCCGTGGTGGGCTCGTCGAGACTACGCAGACGCCCCGTGCCATCGATATAGGTGACCCGAGGACCTTCGATGAAGATCTCTTCGATGTCTGGGCGCTGGAGGAGATCGGTGAGCGGGCCGAACTCGGCGAGCGACCTCGTGACCCGCTCGACCATCTCGCCGGGGTTCCCCAACGTGCGCTCGTCGCCCAGATGCGCTCGGCGCTGGTACTCCTCGACGGATGTCGCAACGATCCTCCTGATCGCTCCCAGGTCGGTTGCCGCATCGAGCCGCTCCTCTTCGACCAGCTCGAGGGCCCGCCTGCGGATGTCGAGGTACGCGGTGCTGCGGGTCGTCACGACAGCACCTCCGGGATGTTCCGGTCGACCCACCTGTCGAGCGAACGCTTGAAGCGGCCCTTGCGAATCGGGACGCCGTCCCATGCGGCTTGTTCCACCATCCCGTCGTCCGGGAGGAATCCGAAGGAGGCCGGCTGGTAGGTTCGCCCGATCTCCTCGACGAGCTCACCGCGACGAAACTGACCTCTCGGGGCTCGGTTGATGAGCAGATCGACCTGCGGGGTACCGGGAAGTCGATCCACCTCTGCCAGCCAGCCGAGCGTTCTCGTGACACCCACGGGGGTCGGGTGAGCGACCGCCACGACGCGATCGCACATTCCGATCACACGCCGCGAGATCCCGAAGCGCTCGTTGTGACCAGAGAAGCCGAGCGCTTCGACGTGGCTCCCGACGTTCACCACGACATGGTCGAAGAGGAGCGAGAGCTCTACGAGCACATCGGCCACCTGACCGGGTCGCACCTCTGGCCAGTCCTGGATGTTCGGCAGACCGGCGACGACGCCGACCGAGTCGACCACTTGGATGGCGCCCGTGATCGGCCCAGTGCGATGCTCGAGCACATCGATGGCGGTCCGGATGTTGGGATGGATCGGCAGCCCGAGACGCTGGGCGACGCTGGGGTTGATCTCGTCGCAATCGACGAGGACGACCCGTCGACCAGACTCACCAAGCCGGATTGCCAGCGCAATCGCCACCTCAGTGCTTCCCGTACCTCCGGCAGGACCGCCGACACCCAGAATGGATCGCCGCTTTGGCTCCGTCGGATCGGAGTCCGAGATCCGGGACGTGGCCACCGGCATCGACAGCTGACTGACCGTCGAGCCCACACGGGCGATCACCCGCAGGAACTCGTCGGGGTGCGCTCCCGCCTCGATGACGTCGGCGACGCCACACTCGAGCAGTCGGTCCTTTCCGGCCGCGAACTCCGATGGGTCGTAGACCCCGACGACCTCACGGCCTCCGGTTCTGACGAGTTCGACGAGCCTCGGAGTGAGAAAGGAGCAGCTGTCGTCGATCAGAAGCACGTCGAACGACTCGCCGACCAGGTCGTCGGGGCCCATGGCTGTGACCCGCACACGAGCACCACCGTGATCTGCCAGAAACCGGTGGAGATCGTCGGCCCAGTTCCTCGCCGACAATGCCAGAGCGAGTTCGGTGTCTCTCACGAGGACGATTCGGACGTCTTGTCGGGCTGTTCCGGAGAAGGGAGTCGATCGGCGACCGGAGCGTCCGCCCCCGTCGAGCGAACGACTTCGATCTGTCCTGAGTTGAGCGCCTGGGCCAGTTCCAGGGCCTGCACGTCGTCGACGGCAACCGTGATGGAGAAGGCCTGGGACCCGCTGAAGGCCCCGCCGGTGCGCTGGTCATTCGTCGTATCGATGACCTCGACACCGGTGACGACGTACCTGGCCAAGCCATCGTCCACCCAGATGACGTCTACTCGATCACCGACATTGATGTCCCCGCCGACCGCGTGATCCCGCCCTACGGCAAGAGCGATGGCCCGTTGATCGATCGGGTTGATCGAGGCGACGAGATCGCTCTCGATGAACGTATCGCCGGCCCGGACAGGCGAGGTCAGGATGTGACCTTCCAATGCCCCGATCTCATCGCTGGTCACGAGCGGGGCGAGCGCCTCATCCGTCCCGTTGAGCTCGACGTAGCCGACATGGACAGACTCGACGATCGCCACGCCTGCGTTGATGTCGGTTGCAGCGATCGCAATGAGCGTCACGTCCTCGCGAGCGCGCAGGATGGCGAGGTTGGCGATGAACGCCAGGATGCCGGCCACGATCATGAAAATCTGGGCGGCTGATACGCGCGACCACCACGGTCGCCGGGTGACCGGCAGTCTCTCGACGCGTTCGTCGGCGTCTTGTGCGACCACGTTGCCCTTCCCACTCCACGGCACGACATCGACAGAACGTGGCGTCTGCCGGACCGAGTCCACTCCCAGTCCGGGTCAGGCTATACGTAACATGCCTTGCTGTGAACCCCCTATGTAGGAACGCCTGATCATGGGCGAATCGCCCACTGATCCGCTCGAGGAGCTCGCGCGAGATCTCCGACAGTCCGTTGGAGGCGAGCTCCGGGCCGAGTCGGAGATCACCGAGCAGGAGACCCACATCGGGCGGTTACGTCGTCGGGGGCTTGCGGACGTCGTGATGGAGGCGATGCATCGCGGGGATCTCGTGTCGGTCATCACCGGAGCCCGAACGATCACGGGTTCGCCGGTTTTCACGGGATCGGACTATCTGGTCTGCGTGACCTCGACCGAGATCGTCGATGCGCCCTTCGATCGCACGATGATCCGCATCGAGCGACGACCACACGGCGGGCACTCCACGACCGGAGGCGCCAAGACGTTCAAGGCCCGCCTCGCCGAGCTGGAGCACACGGGCGAGATCGTCACTCTGGTCGTTGCGGACACCCAAATGGAGCTGCAAGGGCGGATCGCGGTGGCTGCCTCGGACCACTGCGTCTTCGAAGAGGTGGACGGCTCGAACACCTACGTCCCGATCGGCCAGATCTGTCTGATCATCCGCCCGCGGTCGGACACCGACCGCTCGGACGCCTGAGCACTCAGCTGGATTCGACCTCTTCGGTGTCTTCGGCACCGACCGGGTGTGCTTTCACGAACTCGTAGATCTCGTCCCGGAAGAACTTGAACGTCCGGCCGCCTGGCAGCTTGTAGGCGGGGAGACGCTGCTCGCGGGCGTAGCGCCGGACCATCTGGACGTTCATGCCGAGCAGCTCTGCCACCTGGGCTGCGTCGAGGATCGGCGGATAGTCGTCGGTGTCGGCCATCGGTGCACCTCTGCGTTGCTCGAAGGCATCCTACGGCACGCACCACCACCGGCGAAGGCATCCGTTCTTGTGACGTCTACCCACGTATATCGTGGGTTTGCGTCACAAGAACGGGATCAGCCGGCGAGGATCTCGCGGACGAGGCGGTTGACGAGGGCGCCGTCGACCTCGTCCTTGTGGTCCTTCATGATCATCCCGGTGACCCGGCCCGCCGCCTTGTCATCACCCTCGACGCCGAGCTCTGCGACCTTGGCCTCGATCAGCGCACGGGTCTGGTCCTCGTCGAGGCGCTCGGGCAGCCATCGGCTCAGATAGTCCACCTCGAATCTGAGCTTCTCGGCCATGTCGGCCCCACGCTCCCCGTAGCCCTCGTACTCGGCGACCGACTTCTGCATCCGCTTCGAATACGACTCGATCACCCCCTGGACGACCTCGTCGTCCTTGGCTGCGTCGTAGCCGGGCTCGCTCCTGGCGAGCGTGATCTCGGTCTGCACCTGGCGGATCACGTCACGGCGACGAGCGTCCTTCGCCAGCATGGCGTCTTTCAATTCGGCTGCGAGATCGCTTGCGATGCTCATTCGAGGTCCTCCTGGATCCATTCTGCGACGGCGGCAGGTGCATTGGTAATGATCGTGTCCACACCCATGCGGGCCAACTCGATCACACGACGCCGGTCGTCGACGGTCCACGCCGCCAGTTGGATCGAGTGCTCGTGGGCCGCCTCCACCAGCCGCTCGTCGACGAGGCTGTGGTGTGGCGCCAGCAGCGTGTGCCCCTGCGCCACCGCGTGGTTGAGAGCCGCCGCCCACTCCACGTCGCCATCGAACAGCAGACCCGTCGCCACGTCGGGCATCACGGCCCGGACGGCGTCAACGGACGGCCAGTAGAAACAGGTGACCACATCGCGGTCTCTGGCGTGCGCCGCGACGTCCAGCGCGATGGCGTGATCAGGCTCGAAGCCGGGGTCCATCGGCCAGTTCTTGACCTCGAGATCGATGTCGGTGTCGAGGTCGGCTGCGAACAGCTCGTCGGCGGGGACGATCCCGCACCGTTCGACCAGCGCGTCGACCGGCGCGTCGGCGATCACCATCCCCGAGACCTCCGGGTCGTGGGACAGCACCAGTTCACCGCTCGAGCATCGGCGGAAATCGACCTCGACGCCGTCGCAGAGGCGCGCCGCCGATTCGATTCCGAGCAACGTGTTGTCGGGAAACCGGGCGGGATTCCCCCTGTGTCCCAGGATTTTCACCATTGGTCGGGAAAAAAGTTCAACATTTTCATTGCAGTACTCCGAATCCCTCTGTAGCGTTCGCGTTGCAAGCACTCAAATCAGGTGTGTTTCGGTGCGCCCGAAACAGGATCCTCAGCTTCGAGACGATCCCGCCGCTCTGCGGCGCGCCCCCGGAAAGGAAATCCCTTGCTCACAGTAACGACTGACTGGCGGACGCTCTCAGAGTGTCGCGATTCAGACCCCACCCTGTTCTTCCCAGTGGGATCGACAGGCCCGGCCGTCGCGCAGATCGCGGCCGCCAAGGAGATCTGCGCCAGCTGCCCCGTCAACGAAGAATGCCTCCAGTACGCGCTCGAGACGAACCAGGAAGCTGGTGTCTGGGGCGGCTACGCCGAGGACGAGCGACGCAGGCTGCGCAAGCGCTGGCTCGCCGACCGGCGACGCCGGAGCATCTGAGACCGTCCGAGGGGCCCCGGGAAACCGGGGCCTCTCGCTTTGTCAGCTCCCGAACCCGACAGTGCGCTCGCGCTCCCTGTCGATCTCGATGAAGGCGATGCGCTGGTTGGGCACGCCGACTCGACGATCCTTGGTGTCCTCGAACCAGATGAGCCCGGGGCCACCGGCGAACTCCGTTTCGATCATCTTCTCGAACTCGGCGACGTCCTCGACTTCCAGCTCGACGACCCGGCTCGACTCTGCAATACCGATCTTGACCTTCATGCAACTCCTCACGTGGTGTCACCCAGGGTAGACCCCTGGAAGCACTGCCTGGAGTGGCGTACATTGTTGCCCGTGAGCGCGCACCGACCTTCGAGGGCCCGCGACTTCCTGGGAACGATCGCTGCGATCGTTCTGCCCGTCGTCGCCGTGGTGGCACTCCATCGACTGGGGTCGCTCGAGTGGCTGCGAGTGGACATCGGGGATCTCGACGGATGGGCCCGCCGGGCCCGGCCAGAAGACGCACTCGCCGCCGTGCTGCGCTACGTCGCTCTGGGCGGCGGATACTGGCTGGCGGCGACATCGATGTTGTATCTGCTCGCCCGACTGTCGGGCGCAGCCAGGTTGATCGACGCAACCGCCGTCCTCACGATGCCGGCGGTACGCCGCGTCACCGACCGCCTCGTGGTCGGGACACTCGCCATGTCCTCACTCGCCGGCCCTGCCATCGCCATGTCAGACCGCTGGGCCGGCGGACCCACCGCCGACCCGATCGTCGCCCGCCTCGAAGCCGAGAACCCGAAGACACCTGATGTCGTCGTCGACCTCACGACCATCGAAGCTGAGCAGGCGCCGACATCGCCACTCCGACCGGTGCCGTGGACGGATTCGAAGCCGTCCACGGCAGACCCCTCGAACGGCAGGCAACCGGCCGAGTCGATCTCGATCAGGGCCGGAGCGGACCTCGAAGTGATCGTCACCGAGGGGGACCACCTGTGGGCGCTGGCCGAGCGTCGGGTGTCGGATCTGCTCGGCCGACCCGCCACCGATCAAGAGATCACTCCCTACTGGCGGAGGGTCGTGTCGTCGAACCCCGAGATCCGTTCCGGCGACCCTGACGTCATCTACCCCGGAGAGGTCATCGTCCTCCCCCCGATGGGGTAACTCGCTTCACGCCGGGACCACGGACTCACCCACCCGCTCGTGCCAGGTGGAGCTTGGGGCGTGGGGCGTGGGGCGTGGAACGCCTACACGTTGTCGCCGAGGAAGATCTCCGACACGCTCGAGTCCATGAAGATCGCCTGGAGTGCCTCGGCGAGGATCGGGGCGATCGACAGCACCCGGATCTTGTCCAGCTGCGACGCATCGGTCGACACGGGAAGGGTGTTGGTGACGATGACCTCTTCCACTGCGGCGTTCTTGATCCTGTCGACCGCAGGACCAGAGAAGATCGGGTGCGTGGCGACGATCCGCACGCTCAGCGCCCCCTGATCCCGCACCATGTCGGCGGCATTGCACACGGTTCCGGCAGTGTCGATCATGTCGTCGACGATCACGACGTGCCGGTTGGCGACCCGGCCGGACACCTCGAGCGCAGACGACTCGTTGTGCTTGTCCGGATCACGGCGTTTGTACACGAAGGCCACGCTGGCGTCGAGCCGCCGGGCATACTTCTCGGCCCGCTTCACACCGCCGGAGTCCGGGGAGACGATCGTCGTCGGGCCGGAGATGATCTCACGCAGGTAGTCGGTGATGATCGGAAGCGCCGTGAGGTGATCGAATGGCTTCTCGATGAATCCCTGCAGCTGGCCGGTGTGCAGGTCGACCGAGACCAGCCGGTCGGCTCCGGCGGTCATGAACAGATCTCCCACGAGTCGAGCCGAGATGGGTTCGCGCGGAAGCACCTTCTTGTCCTGTCGGGCGTAGCCGTAGAAGGGCATCACGGCGGTGATGCGACGGGCCGATGCGCGCCGCAGCGCATCGATGATGATGAGCTGTTCCATGATGGCGTCGTTGATGGGCTTGGTGTGGCTCTGCATCACAAAACACGACGCCCCCCGGACGCTCTCCGTGGGGCGGGCATAGATCTCGTCGTTGGCGAACTTCGACGACTCGAGGCCGCCGAGCGAGACACCGAGCAGGTCGGACACCTCCTCGGCCAGCTCACGGTTCTGGCTGCCAGAGAACAGCATGAGTCGGTTTCTGCTGACGACGTCCACGAGCTCGGTCCTCCGTTCGGCTCAATCCTCGCCGGAACGACCACGGTAGCGAGCCCGCAGACGCGCAGCGAGACCGGGTTTGTTGACCTGCCTCGCCCGCCCGAACGCCATGGCATCGGCCTCGACGTCCTCGGTGATGACCGACCCGGCCGCAGTCATTGCGCGGTCTCCGATCGACACGGGGGCCACCAGCATCGTGTCGGATCCGATCTTGACGTCCTCGCCGATCTCGGTCCGGAACT
>CBDTXZ010000062.1:0-15133 GCA_965364515.1 uncultured bacterium | reverse complement strand
CGGATCTCCGCCAAGACCGGCGCCGGAGTCGACGAACTCTTCGAACAGCTCGTCTCCACCGTCCCTGCCCCGGCAGGTGACGCCTCCGCTCCGTTGCGGGCGCTGGTGTTCGACTCCTACTACGACGCCTATCGCGGCGTCGTGTGCTACGTACGCGTCGTGGACGGCGAACTCCGCGACGGAGACATGATCCGGTTCATGGCGACCAGGGAGGAACACCCCGTCAACGAAGTCGGAGTGCTCACACCCAGGTCTGTCGAGGTCGCCAAGCTCGGACCGGGTGAAGTGGGGTACTTGATCACCGGGGTCAAGGAGATCGACCAGATCAAGGTCGGGGACACGGTCACGACGGCAGCCAACCGGGCGAGCGAGGCTCTGATGGGGTACGAAGAGCCGAAGCCGATGGTGTTCTCTGGGCTCTTCCCGACCGACGGGGACGATTTCGAGCGGCTCCGCGAGGCTCTCGAGAAGCTGCGGCTCAACGATGCCTCCCTGGTCTACGAGCCGGAGACCTCCAAGGCGCTCGGATTCGGCTTCCGAGCAGGCTTCCTCGGACTCCTCCACATGGAGATCGTCAGGGAGCGGCTCGAGCGTGAGTACGACCTCGACCTGGTCGCCACCGCACCCTCGGTCGCCTACGAGCTCGTCAGGACCGACGGCCACAGCTCGACGATCAGATCGCCCCAGGATCTGCCGGATCCGTCCGAGATCGAGTCGATTTCAGAGCCCTACGTCAGGGCGATGATCATCACCCCGGCCGAGTACATCGGCACCATCATGGAACTCGTCACCAACCGTCGCGGCGAGGTGGGGAACATGCACTATCTGACGCCCGAACGCGTGGAGCTCACCTACCACGTCCCGCTCGCGGAGGTCGTCTTCGACTTCTTCGACAACCTCAAGTCCCGAACGCGCGGATACGCCTCGCTCGACTACGAGACCGAGGGCTACCGCCAGTCCGACCTCGTCAAGGTGGACATCCTCCTCAACAGCCTGCCGGTGGACGCCTTCAGCGCCATCGTGCATCGGTCGGCCGCCCAGGAATACGGCCGGACGATGGTGGACCGTCTCCGCAAGCTGATCCCTCGCCAGATGTTCGACGTTCCGATCCAAGCGGCGGTCGGCAGCCGGATCATCGCCAGGGAGACCGTCAAAGCCAAGCGCAAGGACGTGCTGGCGAAGTGCTACGGCGGCGACGTGTCCCGCAAGCGCAAACTGTTGGAGAAGCAGAAGGAAGGCAAGCGGCGGATGAAGATGGTCGGCTCTGTCGAGGTGCCCCAGGAGGCCTTCGTTGCGGCACTCCAGGTGGACGACTGAGCCGGGTGGGGACCTTGCTGCCGGACCATCCCGAAACCGCCGAGAGGGCGGCCGGGTGGCGTTCGGCGTACGTGCACGTCCCGTTCTGTGCGCGGGTGTGCCCGTACTGCGACTTCGCCGTCGTCGGTGGCGCCGACGACCGGATGCAGGACTACCTCGAAGCTCTCGTCGCCGAGATCGAGATGGAGGCGGAGTGGCATCCGCTCGACGCAGTCTTCGTCGGAGGTGGAACACCCAGCCGGGTTCCCCTCGACGGCATGGCTCGCATCCTCGACGCTCTCTCGGACCGATTCGGGTTGTCCGACGGCGCCGAGATCACGCTCGAAGCGAACCCCGAGGATTGGACGGCACCACTCTCGAACGGGCTCGTAGACCTCGGATTCACCCGGGTGTCGTTCGGTGTCCAGTCGTTCGACACCGACGTCCTCACCGCTCTGGGTCGTCTGCACACACCCGCCCAGGCTGCGAACGCCGTGTCGATCGCCCGGCGGTCGAAGTTCGAATCGATCAGCGTCGACCTCATCTACGGACACCCGGTCGAGACCGCCGAGTCGTGGGCCGAGACGCTGCAGCGGGCCGTGCACACCGATCCGGATCATGTGTCGACCTACTCGTTGACGGTCGAGCCGGGCACCGAGTTGTGGAAAGAGGTGCGGCACGGTGCGCCTGCCCCCGACGCCGACGTGCAGGCCGATCGCTGGGAACAGGCCGCTGCCACGCTCGGCGCAGCCGGATACACACGCTACGAGGTCTCCAACCATGCCCGAGAGGGCCATGGCTGCCGGTACAACCTCTCGGTGTGGGGCCAGGGCGAGTATCTCGCCTTCGGGCTGGGGGCTCATTCCTATCGTGACGGGGTGCGGTCGAGAAGGGTCCGCCGCCTCGACACGTACATCGAGCGGGTGCGCTCGGGGATCGGGCCGATTCAGGCGAGTGACGTCATCGAGGGGTGGGACGCCGAGCTGGAGCGACTCATGCTCGGGCTGCGCCGCACTGCCGGCGTTCTGGCAGGCGAGGGTGGCCGGGCGCTGTTGAAAACCGAGCGCGGAACTCGATTGGTCGATGCAGGGGTCCTGCGGGTCGAAGGACAGAGGCTGGTCGCAGCAAACCCGCTGCTGACCGACGAGATCGTCAGGGCGGTTCTTGTGTTGGACGAGCCTTCGCTCTGAGCTGTGAGTCGCTCGTTCGACCTCGCTGAGAGCAGCGACGCCGGTCGAGGGTCTCTGCCCGGCCCATGGACTGGCAGAGACCCTCGACGATCCGATCTCGATCTTGGATCGGAATGGAGCGCCTCGGCTTCAACGGGTCTCAGTGGCCCTCGTGAACCTCGACGATGTCGTCGGCTACGAGACCATGTGCCTCTTTGTGCACCGCAATCGCTGCTTCGGCGTTGGGAGCCTCGACGAGGCAGTAGACGGCGCCCGTCTCCTCGTTGAACCAGTACTGCTGGTAGTTGACGCCGTACTTCTCCTGTGTGGCGAGATCTGCTTTGTGGGCGCCCGCAACCGCCTCAGCGGTGAGGTCGGCCACATTCCTGTGTGTATCCATGAAGAGCGGCAGAGCTGCTCCCTTCTGTCAAGAGAAGGAGATTGGCCGGAAGGAGGTTCCGCCGGTCCGAGAGACTCCTCGATCCACTCCAGCGAGGGGAGGTCTCGAAGCTTCCCAGGCAGATTGCTCGGATGAGCGTACCCCTCTTGACTGTCCCGTGTCGCCGCCGACTCGAGTTGCTCGAAGACACCCCTATCGGCGATGTCCCTGGCCCGTTCGAGCTGAACGTGTTCCACCAAGCCGCGGTGAGCGATCGAAAGGTGGTTCCCCTCATTCCGCTGCGTACGAGCGCCCATCACATGGTGTATGGCGTGCTGCGAACTAGCGTGTGACCCCCATGGAGGATCCGCGAGAAGAACGTCGCAACGAAATCCTGCGGGCTCTGGTGGAACTGCACATCAAGACCGGCGCTCCGGTCAGTTCCAATTCGGTGCTCGACTCCACGAACCTGAATGTCTCGCCTGCGACCGTGCGCGCCGAGTTGGCGGCGTTGGAGCGGGAGGGGTATGCCTTCCAGCCGCACACGTCGGCCGGGCGGGTTCCGACTTCACGCGCCTACCGCTACTACGTGGATCACCTTCGACCCGGCAAGCTTCGGACGCCCACCCAGGCCAGGATCGAGACGTTCTACGCCTCGATCCACCACGAGCTCGGTCGCCTGTTGCAGGCGACCACCGACCTCCTCTCAGACATGACGCGATATCCGGCGGTGGCGGTGAGCCCGGGCCCGTCTGGCGAGACGGTCAAGTCGCTGCACCTCGTCCAGGTCGCAGACACGACTGCGCTGACCGTCGTGGTGACGGACTCGGGACGGATCGTCCAGGAGCTCACTCGACTTCCCAAAGAGCTGACGGCTCGCGAGATCGAAATGACCGAGCAGGCACTGTCACGCGTCGTCGTCGGCAAAGAACTGCTCACCGATCCCGTATCACTGGCCGGCGAGCCCGATCTGGCTCCGGCAGTCACCGAAGCGGCGGACGCAGTCGCAGCTGCGATTGCCCGGACCGGTGATCGCTCTGCTGACATCTATGTCGGCGGAGCGACCCAGATGGCGACCGTGTGGGACAACATCAGCACGGTCCATCGGGTGCTCGAAGTCCTCGAGGCAGAGGCGAAACTGCTTGACATCCTCGCAGGCGATCGTGGGACACACGTCCAGATCGGCGATGAGCTCTCGATCGGCGAGGAGCTGGACATGGCCGTGGTCTCGACATCGTACGGGAGCCATGCCGGCGATGGCCGGGTCGGCGTGATCGGCCCCGTTCGGATGGACTACAAGCGGGTCATCCGTGCCGTCGAAGGAGTCGGGCGCGAGCTCGGCGAGCGCATCGGCGAGTGATGTTCGATGGCAACTGACTACTACGAACTGTTGGGTGTCGCCCGCGACGCCAGCGCCGAGGACATCAAGAAGGCGTTCCGACGGGTGGCGCGCGAGACCCATCCCGACGCCAATCCGGACGACCCGACCGCCGAGGCGCGTTTCAAGGAGGTCGCCGAGGCATACGAGGTCCTCAAGGATCCCGAGCGGCGTCGACGCTACGACCGTGGCGAGACGTTCGACATCGGTGACTTGTTCGGCGCAGGCGGGTTCGGCGGCTTCGAAGACATCCTCAGATCCGTGTTCGGCGACGGCTCGGTGTTCGGGCAGGGGCGTCCCCAACAGCAGTCGCGTGGGCGCGATGTGCTGGCCCGTGTCAACGTCTCGCTCGAAGAGGCGTGTTTCGGAGTCGAGGCGAACGTCTCGTTTCGTACCAACGTGTCGTGTGAGGTCTGCTCCGGTTCCGGTGCCAAGCCGGGGACCGACCGGATCACCTGCCCGACCTGCCAGGGAGCGGGCGCCGTCCGGGTGCAGCGAAGAGGGATCCTCGGGACGATGATGACCGTGGCGACGTGTGAGACCTGCACCGGCACCGGCGAGGTGGTTTCCGATCCATGCGAGCGCTGCACCGGGGTCGGGATCGTTCCGAGCGACCGTGAAGTGTCTGTCGAGATTCCACCCGGCGTCGACAACGGCACCCGGCTCCGGCTGAATCGCGAGGGCGAGGCGGCCGGGAGGGGAGGCCAACCCGGCGATCTCTTCGTCGAGATCCGGGTGCAGCCGGACGAACGCTTCGTTCGAGACGGCGCCGAGCTGATCCACAATGTGAGCATCGGAATCGCGGAAGCGTCGCTCGGCACCACCATCGAGATCCCGCTGATCGACGGCAAGACCCATGAGCTGGACATCCCGGCCGGCACCCAGCCCGGTTGGGCGACCGCCATCCGGGGCGAGGGCATGTCGCGGCTCGGCAGACGGGGACGCGGTGACCTGGTGGTCGCCGTCGCGGTCGAAGTCCCCGCCGACCTGAGCCGAGAGGAGCGGGAGCTCCTGAAGCGGTTCGCCGAGCTCCGGGGAGAGAAGACCACCGGGAAGCGCCGCTGGATCTGACGTGGCCCACGTCCCCCACGTGTTGATTCCCCGACCCTGGGCAGCGGGGCTCATCGAACTCGACGACGAGCATCGGCGTCACCTGTCGACGGTGTTGCGCCGCAGGCCGGGCTCACCGCTCTCGTACACCGATGGTGAGGGCGTGATTGGACACGGGACATTGACGATCCAGGGGATCGAGCGTGGCCCCGAGGAGACCGAACCGGCGCCCGCCGACAGATTGACCCTCGCCGTGGCGCCACCCGACTCCAAGGATCGCGTGCGCTGGCTGGTCGAGAAGTGCGCCGAGCTCGGGGTCGCCCGGATCAGATGGTTGAAGACCGAGTACGGCCAGGGTCGCATTCCACGTCCCGACAAGTCGCACGCCTGGGTGACGAGCGCAATCGAGCAGAGTCGTCGAAGTCGGATCACCGAGGTCGACCAGGACTGGAGCGCTCTGTCGGAGCTCGGTTCCTTCGTCGCCGCCCAGCAGGGAGGCGCCCCGTTTCGTCCATCCGGATCGGTCACGATCGCCATCGGCCCCGAGGGCGGGTGGAGCCCGTCCGAGCTGGATCACCTCGAAACCCGGGTGACACTGGGCTCCGGGGTGCTGAGAACGGAGACCGCAGCGGTGGCTGCAGCGGCCATCTTCTCCGCCGTGCGAAATCAGTGATGGAATCCGACCACTCTCCGTGGTAAGTTGGCATTGGGCACAGGGCGACAGAGGGCACGCAACCATGCAATTCAACGTCGAACTCGGACAGAGACTCCGACAGGCCAGGAAATCGCGCGGCTGGTCACTCCTCGAGATCGAGGACATGACCGACGGAGATTTCAAGGCGTCGGTCATGGGGGCGTACGAGCGCGGAGAGCGCAGTGTTTCGGCTCACCGGTTGTGCAAGCTCGCCGACCTGTACGAGGTTCCCGCCGGCTCGCTCCTGCCTGCCCCATACGACGGTTCCGATGAGCCGCTCGTGATCGATCTGAGCCGGGCCGAGAACCTCTCGGTCGATCAGGCGAATGCCATGGAGCGGTTTCTCAACGCCATCCAGGTGATGCGCAAGGACCCGACAGGCCTCGGAATGGCCGTCCGGCAGTCCGATCTGCACATCCTCAACTCCTTCATCTCCGAGCAGGTCGAGCAGCCCCAGGCGGTGTTCGAGGAGAGTTGAACTGGCCGGTACCGCAACCCACGGGGTATAGTGAGGTCGGCCCGACCGGGCCTTTCTCTTTGTGACTGCTGACACCACTTCCCGCATTCTTCGCGTCCCGTCCAATCACCTCATGGCCGACCTCGTCGGCCCCGGAGACGCCCACCTTCGCTCGCTCGAGGCATCGTTCCCCGACGTGCGGGTCGTCGCGCGTGGCAACGAGATCTCCCTGGCCGGCTCCGACGAGGCCGCCGAGGCGGTCGAGACCGTGCTCAACGAGCTGCTGATACTCGTCCAGGAGGGTCAGAGCCTCGGTGATGGCAGGGTCGAGTCGGTCGTCCAGATGGTCCGGGATCGGGTTCCGTCGCCCTCGGGTGTCCTGACCGAAGGCATCACTGTCGGGCGAGGGAAGGTGGTGCGCGCCAAGACCCCCAACCAGCAGACCTACATGAAGGCGATCCGCGACAACACGCTCACCTTCGGCATCGGCCCGGCGGGAACCGGGAAGACCTATCTCGCCATGGCGGCGGCGGTCGAGGCGCTGACGTCCGGCACCGTCAAGCGGATCCTGCTGACCCGGCCTGCCGTCGAGGCAGGAGAGCGTCTCGGATTCCTCCCCGGCGACCTCACCCAGAAGATCGACCCGTACCTCCGGCCGCTCTACGACGCCCTCTGGGACATGCTCGGGCCGGACGAGACCGCAGCGCTCATCGATCGGGGCACGATCGAGATCGCACCGCTCGCCTACATGCGGGGCCGCACCCTCAACGACGCCTGCGTCATCCTCGACGAGGCGCAGAACACGTCTCCGGAACAGATGAAGATGTTCCTCACCCGACTCGGGTTCAACTCGAAGATGATCATCACCGGTGACGTGACCCAGACCGACCTGCCGACCCAGCACCGTTCGGGCCTGAGTGTCGTGCGTGAGATCCTCGAAGGCATCCCGGGAGTGGCGTTCGTCCAGCTATCCGCACGCGACGTCGTTCGGCACCGTATCGTTGCTGCCATCGTCGAGGCGTATCAGCGTCATGACGAAGGCGACGCCCGCCGGGGGGAGAAACGAACGTGACACGCGAGAACATCGTCAGGTTCGCGATCCTCGCCACCACCGTCGGACTCACGTGGGTCGCGCTGATCGCCGGAACGGGTGACTCGCGGTCGGAGCTGGTCGTCAACACGGTCGCCGATCAGACCTACGTTGCGACTCGAGATGGCAACGTGCTCGATCAGGTGGCCTACGAGAACGCCCAGAACGACGCCGCCGAAGAGGTCCCGCCGTCCATCCGCCGCGACACCGAGACAGAGGAAGAGACACTGTCGCGCATGAACGACCTGTTCCGTCAGGTCACCGACGGTGTCATCGAAGAGCAGACGCTGCCCGTGCCGAGCGCGAACATCGATCCCGATCTCGCAACCACCACGACCTCCACCACGGTCCCGACGACCACGTCAACGAGCGAAGGCTCAGATCCCACCCCATCCACGTCGACCACCGAGCCGGTCCCCGAGGAGTTGGCGAGGATCGTCGGCTTCGTCTACCTCGACACCGATGCGGACGGGGTGTTCGCCGAGCCCGACGGCAGCGCTCTGGCCGACCGCCCATTCGAAGGGCTGACGTGGGTGGCCGTCTCGGAGTCCGACGGAACCGTGCTTCGGTCCAGGACCGATGTGACTGGGTCCTTCACCTTCGAGGTCGTTCCCGGCAACTGGGAGGTCGGCCTCGACCCGGTGGACTCGGGGCTGCCGGACAACGTCGAGATCACGACCGACGCACCGGTGCAGGTCATCTCATGCGCCGAAGGCGAACAGTGCGAGGCGCGATCGATAGGAATCGGTCCCAGGTTCCGCACGATGGAGGAGCAGACCCAGTCGCTCGTCGCCGCCTACCCGACGCTGCAACCCGACACGGTCGGGACGCTCGTCCGAATCGCGAACAACGACGTCAAGCGTCGGCTCATCGGCATCCAGCCGGTCCTCCCACAGCTCCTCGAGGAGACACTCGGCGCGATCAGTGTCCAGTTCGGGCAACGGATCAACAACCAGGAGGAGCTGGCCGCCACCCAGGCCGAGATCTACGAGAGCCCACCCCTGGTGTTCGTCGACGGGGTGATCGACGACGAGGCTCGCCGGGCCGTCGCCGACCTCGTCGCCTCGTTCCTGGTGGTCAACACCGAGACAGACGAGCAACTCACCAGCGAGGCGCGGCTGGCCGCCAGGGACGCAGTCGACCCGGCACAGTTCGAACGCCCGTTCAACGAAGGGCAGACGATCGTGGAAGAGGGCGATCGGCTGACTCAACTCGCCATCGATGCGATCACTCAAGTCGGGCCGGGCAATGCGCTTCCCGTCCGTGCCCCGTCTGCTGCCCTCATGCTCGTCGTGTTGATCGGGATCTTGGCCTACTACCTCTCGAAGTTCCGAAGCCAGTTCTGGCACGCACCCCGAATGGTCGCCCTCCTCGGGTTGCTGATCGTGCTCGGTGCCGCGTCGGTCCGCCTGGCCTCCGAGTACGAGGAGCAGACGTCGTGGTTCATCCTTCCTGCGGTCGCCTTCGGATATCTGGCGGCAGTCCTCTTCGACAACCGGATGGGCACGATCATGGCCTTGACCCTTGGAGTGCTCGCGGCGATCGGTACGAGGGACACGGGTGTCACCGTGTACGCGCTCCTGGCGACGCTGGCACCGATCGGCTTCGTGTCACGGGTCTCGAGCCGGCGCGCCTTCCGCAACTCCGTGGTCACGTCCGCTTTCGCGTCCGGTCTGGTCGGTGGCGCCGTCGCATGGATGTTCTTCCCTGGGCAGTCGACGCTCGATCCGGTCGCTGACGCACTCGCCAACGTCGGGGTCCCGGTGGCGTGGGCCTTCGGAACCGGACTGGTCGCATCGCTGGTGGCCCTCTCCATCATGCCGTTCTTCGAGTCGGCGTTCGACATCACGACCACACTCCGGCTGCTGGAACTGACCGACCGCAACCACGAAGCGCTGCAGATCCTCCAGGAGAAGGCATTCGGGACCTTCAACCACTCACTGATGGTCGGCACACTCGCCGATGCTGCGGCCCGGGCGATCGGAGCGAACAACCTGCTGGCACGAGCAGCGGCGTACTACCACGACCTCGGCAAGACCGAGAACCCCATGTATTTCATCGAGAATCAGTTCGGATCGGTCAATCCCCACGACGAGCTGCCTCCGGAACAATCGGCACAGATCATTCGCAGTCATGTCATCGACGGCATCTCCCTCGCCGAGAAGCACAAGATCCCGTCGGAGGTCTCCGAAGGGATCCTCGCCCATCACGGGGATGCGATCATGCGGTTCTTCTACGAGAAGGCGAGACAGCAGTACGGCGACGAGAACGTCGACGTGAACGACTACCGCCACGCCGGTCACAAGCCGACCAGCCGGGAGATGGCGATCGTCATGATGGCCGACTCGGTCGAGGGCGCCTGTCGCGCGGTCTTCGGCGACGAGGAGCCGACCCCAGAGGGGATCGAGAAGGTGGTCGCTCGAATCGTGGACGAGAAGGTCTCTGATGGACAGCTCGGGGCCTGCGACCTCACCCTGGGGGAGCTGACCCAGGTCAAGGGAGCCTTCATCGAGGCGCTGGTCGGCCACTACCATCAGCGTATCCCGTACCCGAACTTTCCAGGCTCTTGAGAACGAACCCCCGAAGTACCAGTGGTCACGAAGTGACCATCCTCGAAGACCAACCGACGAGCATCTCGGGACGGCTCGACGATCTCGTTCGCGATGTCCTCATCGACCGTGGCTATCCGGATCGGACGGAAGTCACGATTCACACCGTCGACGTCGACACCATCGCCGAGCGCAATCGTGAGGCGTTCGGGAAACATCGTCCAACCGATGTCGTGTCCTTCCCGGTGGAAGACCTCAGCCCCGGTGCGGTTCCGGCTGTGGACGACGACGGTCCGCCCCTCGCTCTCGGGGATGTGTTCATCGCCCCGGCGATCGTTTCGGAGCGTGCCATCCAACACGGTTTCGATCCCGATTCGGAGCTCGCGTTGATGGCGGTCCACGGCGTTCTCCATCTTCTCGGATACGACCACGTCGACGACGCCGACGCGGAGGCCATGGAGACCATCGAGACTCGCGTTCTCGCACAGAACGGGTTTACCCGGAGATGATCCCTGCCCTCGCGTTCTCCGCCATCATCCTCCTGATCGCCGGCTTTTCTCGGGCTGGAGCGGCTTCGCTCGTGCGCACCCCTCGCGCCGATGCCCTCCACGACGCAGCGGAGCACGTCGCCGGAGCGCGCCGGGTTGCGGGGATGCTCGAAGAGCGGCAGGTCATCGTTCCGAGCATCAACATCGTCCACTCGATCCTGCTGGTCGGAGCCGCCCTCCCGGCGGCGTGGGCCTTGAGCGCTTCACTCGAAGGTCTCATGCTCGCCGTGTCGCTCGTGATCCTCGGGCTCGTGTTGGTTTCCTGTGGGGATCTGCTTCCGCGGGCGATCGGCCGGCGTCGGCCACGCACACTCGCATACCGGCTCGCGTTCATGCTCCATCTCTTCACCCGGATCGGGTCTCGCGCCGCCGAGATCATGTCGGACGACGAGGCCCCCGACCCGTTCGAGAGTGGCGACGGAGATGCCGAGGACCACGATGAGATCGAGTTGATCACGTCCGTCTTGGAGTTCTCCGAGACGATCGTCCGCGAGGTCATGGTGCCGAGAACGGACATGACATCGGTGAGGGCGGATGCGTCGTTGACCGAGCTGCTCCGGATCATCGACGAGAACGGATTCAGCCGGATCCCGGTCGTGGGAGCATCGCTGGATGACGTCGTCGGGATGGTCATCGTCAAGGATCTCCTTCCACGTCTGGCGAGCGGAGATCGCCCGGCCAAGGTTCGCAACGTCATGCGAGCGATCGATTTCGTGCCAGAGACGAAACGGGTCTCGGATCTGCTGCGCGACATGCAGGCCTCGAAGTCGCACATGGCGGTCGTCGTCGATGAGTACGGCGGCACCGCCGGCCTCGTCACGATCGAGGATCTCCTCGAGGAGCTGGTCGGTGAGATCGTCGACGAGTACGACGAGGATGAGCTGTTGTTGGAGCAGACCGCGGAGGATCGCTGGAGAGTCGATGGGCGGCTCTCGGTATCCGATCTGTCCGAGGCCGTGGACGTCGAGCTCCCGGAAGAGGAATGGGACACCGTCGGAGGCCTGGTACTCGGCCTCGCCGGAAGGGTGCCGGTCGAACAGGAGCAGTTCGAGCTCGGCGATCTCCTCCTCACGGTCGAACGGGTCCAGGGGCGTCGGATCTCCGAGATCACCGTTCAACGTCTCGTCGGTGCCGAGGAAGCCAGTTGAAGTCGGGCTTCGTCTCGGTCGTCGGGAGACCGAACGTCGGCAAGTCGACCTTGGTGAACGCTCTCGTCGGGCAGAAGGTGTCGATCACCTCGTCTCGACCGCAGACAACCAGGAACGTCATCCGGGGCGCAGTGACCGGGTACGAAGACGGCGAACCCTCTTATCAAATCGTGCTGGTCGACACGCCCGGCCTGCACAAACCACGCACGGAGCTGGGGAATCGGCTGAACACGTTGGTGTACGGGAGCCTCGCCGACGCCGACGCGGTGGCTTTCCTCGTCGATGCGACCCAACCGATCGGCCCCGGTGACCGACTGATCGCGGAGCGTTTGAAGGAGTCAGGAGCGAGGGTCGTGCTCGTCGTCAACAAGGTGGACCGTGCTGGAGACGACGACATTCTCGAACAGCTGGTGAAGGCGAGCGGATGGGACTTCGATGCCTATGTCCCGATCAGTGCGCTTCAGGGTCAGAACCTGGGGCCGTTGGTCGAGGAACTGGTCGCAGTGCTTCCCGAAGGCCCGCTGTACTTCCCGAGCGACATCAAGTCCGATCAACCCGAAGAGACACTCATCGCCGAGATCGTGCGGGAGAAGTTCCTCGAGCGACTCAGAGAAGAGCTGCCCCATTCCGTCGCAGTGGTCACCGATGACATCGACGCCTCAGACGACCTCATCGTGATCTCGGCTCGCGTGATCGTGGAGCGGTCGTCGCAGAAAGGGATCGTCATCGGCAAGGGCGGGACCCTGCTTCGGGATGCCGGCACGGAGGCCAGGCGCGAGTTGGAGAGCATCCTGGGCAACAAAGTGCACCTCGATTTGAGGGTCTCCGTCGAGCGTGACTGGCAGCAGAGCCCGTCGCTCCTCGACCGGCTGGGGTTCTCCTCGGGCTGACACCGGAAAGGTCTGCCCGGCTTCGCCCCGACAGGCGGGTCTGGAGGTGTGTGACGGCCCGGGCTGCGGGCGGCCCGAGGCCCGCCCCTACCCGTGGTTGTTTGCGGGTGGTGGGTTGATCGGCGCTTTCGTCGTCCCGTCGGTTCGGCGGTGGCCTGGCGGCCCGAGACCGGTCCTAGAGGTGGTGGGGGATGGTGCGGTGGGCTTGCGGTGACGTGGTGGGTTGATTCGGTGTGGGTCTCGTCGTGTTGGTCCGGCGGTGGCGGCTGAAGCCGTCGCCGCAGCGGGTTGGCTTCGGTATGGGCGTGAATCTTCGGGGCGTCCCGGTGGTGGGTAGCGGCCGATGCTTGCATCGCCCGCAGCTCGGGACCTCTTGTCCACCGCTTCGTCCAGGCGCGTCAGCCTCGGAGCGCCGCCCGGCATGCCGAGATCCACTCGAGCTCGGGTGCGTCGGGAGCGTGCACGTTCTCGAGATTGCGGAGGACACGGCTGATGATGTCTGCCACCCCGACGGGCTCGAGCCACCGCCTGTCCAGGCGAGGATCGCCGCCGATCGCAGTCGAGATCAGCGAGGCCGCCTCGTCGAATCCGATCGCTTCGCCGTAGTGAAAGGGATCGACGAGTTGACCTGCGGCGTACACGACGAAATGGCCGGGAAGGCCGACCCCTTGCATCTCCATGCCGGCCCGCCGCCCGACTTCCATCCACACGATCGAGAGCGTGATCGGGATGCCGCGCCGGGTCTCGAGCACCCGATTGACGAAGGAGTTGTCGGGATTGTCGTAGTCGTCGACATTGCCGCCGATCCCATGTCTGATCCCGATGACGCGTCGCAGGGCCAGGTGGGTGTCGCCGGTCACCTCGCCGGCGAGTGCATCGAAGCGGTCGAGCACCTGGTCCGGCTCGAGCGATGGATAGGCAAACCGGGCGATGTCGATCGCCGCGAGGTCGAGCCGCTCGTCGGCGACGTTATCTGCGAGCTGAGCGGCCCGATGTGAAATGGCGTTGGTCACGTTGTCCCGGTGATGAGTGTCGCGGTCAATGTACTCGGCGACTGCAACCCGGCAATGCTCCCGGCTCGGCGGCGTTCCGCAATCCGGTGCATGCAAGATTCCCACGGCCGGACCGAGCCGTTGTGCGACGACGCCGGCGCAACCGGTGTGAGTGGCAGCATCCATGAGGTCGGGTCGAGGGACTTCGAGCCACCGTTGCCGAGTATCTCCGCTCCTAGCTGAGCGTCTCGATTGCAGTCGCGAGCTCGGTGTCCTTCTCCGTCAGCCCGCCGGCGTCGTGAGTGGTGAGCGATATCGTGACTTTCGAGTACCGAATGTCGATGTCGGGATGATGGAAGGCCTTCTCGGCGAGCACTCCGACGGCGGCAACGAACCCCACTGCAGCGGCGAAGGAGTCGTGGACGAAGGTCTTCGTCAGTGTCTCGTCCTGGATCGCCCAACCTTCGTGGCCGAAGAGAAACGCCTGTCGTTCGGTATCGGTGAGTAGCTCCATGCCTCTGAACCTAGCGAGGTCGGCCAGGAGCGTCCTCGGCGTCGTTTGCCATCTCCCGGGACCGGTCGATGGCGCCACCGAATCTGCGGTCTCGGGCCTGATACTCGAGGATCGTCTCGAGCAGCCGGTGTCTGTCGAAGTCGGGCCAGAGGATCCCTGGGAATGCGAACTCCGCGTAGGCCGCCTGCCACAGCAGGAAGTTCGACAAGCGGTGTTCACCTGACGACCTGATGAGGAGGTCGAGGTCGGGCATCTCTGGCACCGACAGGTGGGCTGCGATCGTGGATTCGTCGATCTGCTCGGGATCCAGTCGTCCACCCGCCACTTCGCGGGCGATTCCCCTGGCGGCCTCGGTCAGTTCCCAACGGGAGCCGTAGTTGAAGGCGAACACCATCGTCATGCCGGTGTTGGCTCGGGTGAGCTGTTCGCTTTCGCGCATTCTCTCCCGGTTGCGTTCCGGCACCCGCTCATCTTCCAGGTCACCTGCGAAGAAGATCCGCACGTTCCATTCGTGGAGGATGTCTCGTCGTCTCACGAGGAGGTCCTCGTTGAACCACATCAGGAAGGCGACCTCTTCGGGGTCCCGGCTCCAGTTCTCGGTCGAGAACGTGAACGCCGTCAGCCAGTTGACGCCCATGTCGATCGCACCGCGGATGCAGTCGAACAGCGCTTCCTCGCCTGCCCTGTGGCCTTCGGTCCGATGCAGGCCCCGCTGGTTCGCCCACCGGCCGTTGCCGTCGAGGATGAGGCCCACGTGGTTGGGTACGGCATCGGCATCGAGGCCGGTCAGGTCGAGGTCGGTCACGATCCCAAGACGGCGAGGCTCGAGAAGCGGCGTTCGAGATGGAACTCCATGAACCGTCTCACCACTCCCATCGCCTCGCCAGAAAACGCTGGATCGGCGGTAGGAAGGGAGTCGAAGTCGCATTCAGCCAGCCGGGCCAAATAGGTGGTGAGCCCGGGCCTGAGCTTGACCGCA
>CBDTXZ010000061.1:0-15419 GCA_965364515.1 uncultured bacterium | reverse complement strand
TCGTCAACGACGACAACGCCGACGGAGGTCGTGGCTCCGACCTTCGCCGAGGTCGTCGAGGTCCTCGAGCCGAGCTGCGGCCGATGCCACGGGGGCTTCGGCGGATGGTCGATGGACGACTATGACTCCTTCATCAACTCCGGCGACCACGGGCCGGTCGTGCTGCCGGGCGACCCCGACGGCAGCGTGCTCGTTCAGAAACTGCTCGGCACGCAGACGTTCGGCAGCATCATGCCGCCGAATGGCGCGCTTTCGCCCGCCGAGATCCAGCTGGTCGTCGACTGGATATCAGCCGGAGCGGAGCTGTGACTCGCGACACCCCCGCCCGGAGACTGCCGCTTCTCCGGTTGCTCGTGCCGGCGGCGCTCGTCGGTCTGGCCGTCGTGTCGATGTCGCTGCACAGCGAGGCGCAGACGGCTTTCCTGCAGGCGAGCGACTCAGAGGAGATCTATCTGCAGAACTGCAGTTCCTGTCACGGACCTGAAGGAGAGGGCGGCGTCGGCCCCAGCCTTCGGCAGAGCACGGCGGACTTCGACGCTCAGCTTTCGATCATCCGCTTCGGGTCCAGGGTCATGCCGGGCTTCGCTGCCGACCTCACCGACGAGGAGTTGCAGGCCGTGGCCGAGTACAGCGTGTCGCTCGGAGTCGTCGGCGACGTCACGGTGGAGCTGGGGACGCAGGTGTTCATGGACCACTGCGCAACGTGCCACGGCGCCGGTGCCGAAGGGGGTGCAGGCCCCAATCTCACGAGATCGGATCTCTCACGAACGGAGATGATTGCCATCGTGAGCGACGGTCGAGGAACCATGCCCGGCTTCGCCGACGGTCTCAGCCCGACCGAACTCGCAGCAGCAGTGACATTCGTGGAGGCGAGGAGGGTGGTGGGAGTCACACCCCGCGGCGGGTCCGAACCTTCGATCATCGCCGGCGGAGCGCGAGTGTTCAGCACCACATGCGCCGAGTGCCACGGGCCAGACGCATCCGGGGGCGCCGGTCCGGCGCTCAGGGCCTCTCCGCTCACCGACGCCGAGTTGGTCTCGGTCATCAGCAATGGCCGTGGAGCCATGCCCGGGTTCTCGGCCCTTCTCGACGCCGAAGAGATCCACGCTGTGGTCTCCTACGTGGACGCAACTCGTGCAGCCTTCGGCACCGAGGCCGGTATACCTCAGGATGCGGTGCTCGGCAGACAGGTCTACGTCGTCACCTGTGCGGCCTGTCATGGATTGACCGGAGCCGGCGGGCTCGGCCCTTCACTTGCCGGCATCGACCTCACCGCCAACGAGATCATCTCCCGGGTGTTCGGCGGACACCCCGAGGGTATGCCGGCCTACGAAGGTGTCCTGGATGCACTCCAGGTCAAAGAAGTGGCGCAGTACGTACTCACCATCGAGGGGGCACCGAGCACCGGCGCCGGTTGGGCCGTGTATGCCGGGAGTGCAGTAGCCGTCATCGCGGTCGGGCTCGGTCTCTGGTACTGGGGTGTCTTTGATCGCCTACTCGAACGGGCGCGTCGAAATGCCCCAATCGAACCTGAGCAGCCAGAGGCCCGGGAGTCCGCTCCGATCGAATAGAGGTCGTCGAGCGTCCTCCACATGTCTCGGCCGGCGATCGGACGAGTCACCCACTGTCACAGCGGGGGAGTGGCGTCGCGCTCGGGCAGGGTCTCATCGGTCGGGCGGGCTGAGAACTCCTTTGCGATCACGATGCCGACGGCCAGCAGGGGAACGGCCAGGAAGCCGCCGATCAGGCCGGCGAGGATGAAGCCGATGGTGAGGGCGACGATGATCAGCAGCGGGTGCATGTCGACTGCCTTGCCGATGAGGACCGGCATCAGGATGTCTCCTTCGACCCGTTGCACACCGAGCACGATGCCGGCCAGGATCAACGCCTGTACGACCCCGACGGTGGCGAGCGCGACGAGCACGGCGACGGCGCCGGAGATCGTGGCTCCGATGAGCGGGAAAAACGCGCCGAAGAACACGAGGAGTGCCAGCGGTACGACCAGTGGGACCCCCAGGATCAGCAGGCCTATGCCGATGAGCACGGCGTCGGCGAGTCCGACCAGTGCGGTTCCGCCCAGGTAGTTCCGGAGTGTCACCCAGGATCGCTGACCGATGCGCTCGACGCGCTCTCGCTTGGGCTCGTCGTCGATCAGGCCGGTGACCCAGACCCAGAAGCGGTCCCCGTCCTTGATGATGAAGAACGCAAACACCAGCATCAGCAGGAAGCCGGTGATCACTTCGAGAACGGTGGCGGCGCCGCCGGCAAGGCCGCCGATCAGACCTTCGGAGTTGTCGGTGATCGTCTGACGGGCCTGGTCGATGAGCTCGTCGATCCGTGCCTCGGTCAACCCGAGCGGGCCGTCGGCCAGCCACTCCGTGATCTGCACGGTCGCCTCGTCGATCGATTCGTTGATCTCGTCGGTGCTGTTGGCGATCTGACCCGAGATGAACCAGACGATTCCGGTGAATGCCAGGGCAGTTCCGGCGAAGACGATCAGTGTGGTGGGGAGCCGGCCCAGCCCCCGGGTACGCAGTCGCTCGCTGATCGGTGTGGCGAGACAACCGACGAACAGGCTCAGCACCGCCGGAATGATCAGCACCCTGAGCTCGGCGAGCACGATCGTCGCTCCCCACGCGAGGGCTCCCAACACGATGAGGCGCCATCCAACGGCGGCGGTCGTCTGAAGCCAGCGGGGTACGGTGGAATCCATCGGTCACACGGTACCGACCCGGGTGTGTGAGGCGGAACCTCCGGACGTGTGCATCTGGGAGGCGGATCTTCATTCGCGTCGAAGTGCAGCGGGTCGGGTACCGTTCCCTTCATGGACGGACAGGCACAGCGTCAAGCTCTCACCGCAGCCGAGCGGGCCATCGAGGCGCTCGGCCGTCGGGATCCGGCTGCCGCTCGCAGCGCCGTTGCGACCGCCGTCGAGCGGGACCAGGTGGGGCTGTTCGGCCGCCTGGCGGATGCCGTCTACCTGGCGGCCTCGGAGCTCGAATCGGACGGCGAGATCTCGGCGGCCACCTGGAACACGGTCGCGGACGCGGTCGGGCCCGGCCCGCTGCAAGGCCTGGTCGAACAGGTCCGGTGACGGCGTGTCCGATCATCATCTGCATCTTCACCCACACAACGATTCGGGGCGACGTCATCCACCGGCGGAGTACCGAGATGGTCTGATCGACGAGTATGTGGAGCGGGCGGCCGCATCCGGAGTCACCGAGCTCGGGTTCACCGAGCACCTGTATCGCTGCGTGGAGGCGTCGGACGCGCTCGGCCGGTTCTGGGAGGACCCCGAGCACGCTGAGCTCGCCGCCCACTCCGCTGCGTTCGTCGAAGCCGATCGGACGCTGTCGTTGGAGGACTACGTCGGCGTGGTGCTCGATGCGAAGGCACGGGGCCTGAACGTCCAGCTCGGTCTCGAGATCGACTACTTCCCCGATTCGATCGACGCCGTGCTGGAGCTGATCGACCCCTACCCGTGGGATTTCCTCATCGGGTCCGTGCATTGGATCGGGCCGTGGGCAATCGACTCGTCCGAAGTCGCCTGGGAGTTCGATCGCCGTGGCGTTGATCGGGCCTGGTCGGACTACTTCTCGCTCGTCGAGTCCCTGGCGGCGTCCGGTACGGTCGACGTCCTGGCCCACGTCGACGTCTGTAAGAAGTACGGATACCGGCCGGAGCGCGAGCCGATCGACGTGTACGCCGCCGTGGTCGAAGCCGCTGCCCGTTCCGGTACCGCCGTGGAAGTATCGAGTCAGGGTCTTCGCAACCCCGCCGGCGAGGTCTACCCATCGCCCACGCTGCTGCGGATGTTTCACGACGCCGGTGTGCCCGTGACGCTGGCTTCCGACGGCCACACGCCCGATCAGGCGGCGTGGGGACACGACGAGGTGGTGGATGCGGCGAGAGCCGCCGGCTACGTGTCGAGGCTGTCGTTCGATCGAAGGCGTAGACGCCCGGTGCCACTGTGAGCAGGCGAACCTTGGTGTTGGGCGTGGCGGCAGCACTGATCGCCGCTGCGGCGATCGCCTGGAGCCTGCTCTTCTCGCTGGACGCCGAGCCGTTGGCTCGGGACGTCGCTGCGTCCGGGGAAGCGTGCCAGGAACCGTGCGTGTTTCGATTCGGGCCGACCGACGCCGGGGCCGGCCTGGTGCTCTATCCCGGCGCCGGGGTGGAACCCGCCGCCTATGCGCCGCTCGCCGCCGAGGTTGCAGACGCCGGATTCCTCGTTGCCGTCCATCGAGCGCCGCTCGGCCTGGCTTTCCTCGACGTCGACTCGGCATCGGTCACGGTCGACGCCTTCGGTGACGTGGGAGCGTGGGGGGTCGGTGGCCACTCGCTCGGGGGTGCGATGGCTGCGCGCTTCGTGTCTCGGAGTGATCAAGCGGACGGACTCGTCCTGCTGGCCGCCTATCCGGAGGGCGATCTCGACCTGAGTGACGACGATCTCGCAGTCCTCTCGATCTACGGAACGGAGGATCCGTTGGCCACGCCGGACGAGGTGCTGAGTGCCGCTCCGAGACTGCCGCCGGAGTCCGTCTTCGTGGAGATATCCGGAGGCAACCATGCCCAGTTCGGCTCGTATGGCGACCAGCCCCGCGATGCCGAGGCCACGATCAGTCCGGCGACGCAGCGTCGGGAGATCGTCGCCGCCATCGTCGAGTTCCTGTCCGGTCTGGCGGGCTGACTCTCGGCGCCTGCGCAGAGCGGCGCCGTCGATGTGACTCGGCGGCGGTCCTACACTCACCGCCGATGCCCTCCACCCCAACCGTCTGGCTGACCACGCTCGGCTGCGCCAAGAACCAGGTCGACTCCGAGAAGGTCGAAGTGATGCTCGGTGAGGCCGGCTATCGACTCGCCGACTCACCGGACTCGGCCGATGTCGTGATGGTCAACACGTGTGCCTTCATCGAGGAGGCTCGTGAGGAGTCCGTCGACACGATCCTCGAGATGCAGGACACCAAACGCAGCGATGCGCACACGATCGTGATCGGATGCATGGCCCAGCGTTTCGGAACCGACGTCGCCGAGGCACTGCCCGAGGTCGACGCCATTCTCGGTCTGGACCGGTATGGCGAACTCGTCGGAACCCTGGATCGGCTCACCGGATTCGGTGGGAACACCGTCCAGCTGGGGACCGATATCCGCCGGCGGCCGAAGATGGACATCCTCAACGTGGTTCATCGCCCGGCTCCGGAGTTTCCCTACGCCTACGTGAAGGTCGCCGAGGGATGTGACAAGCCGTGCACGTTCTGCGCGATCCCCTTGATCCGAGGCAAGCAGCGTTCCCGGCGTCCCACCGAGATCCGCGACGAGGTGGTCGGTCTGGTCGACGCCGGCGTGCGTGAGGTGGTGCTGGTGGCCCAGGATCTCGCCGCATACGGCAGGGACATCGATGCGCCGGGTGCCGGCATCGTCGATCTGCTCCGATTCTGTTCCGACGTCGACGGGCTCGATGTGCTCAGGCTCCTCTATCTCTACCCCAAGGAGATCCGACCGGCGCTCATCGCCGAGATCGCCGAGAACCCGAAGATCGCCACCTATTTCGACCTGTCGCTCCAGCACGCTTCGGTCGAACTCCTCCGGGCCATGCGACGCCCGGGCGGTGCCGAGCGTTACGTGGATCTCCTGGAGCAGATCCGGGCTGCGGCGCCCGAGGCGGCCACCCGGAGTTCGTTCATCGTCGGGTTCCCGGGTGAGACCGAGGCCCACGTCGAGGAGCTCGCGGAGTTCCTCGAGACCGCAGAGCTCGACTGGGCCGGGTTCTTCCCGTACTCGCCGGAGCCTGGAACGCCTGCCGCCGAATTGGACGGTCGCATCGATCGCGAGGAGATCAACGAGCGTCTCAGGTACCTGCAGTCCGTCCAGGAGGAGATCACCTACGAGGCGAACTCCGCCATGGTCGGTCGCACGATCCCGGTGCTGGTCGATCAGTTGGAGGATGGGGTGGCCGTGGGCCGTTCGTGGCGTGAGGCGCCCGAGATCGACGGTGTGATCACCTTGGACCGGGGTGAGCCGGGCGAGTGGCTCGACGCCACCGTCACGGCCGTCGTCGGAACCGACCTCGAGGCAACCGTCGGTGCCTGAAGTCGTCTCGCGTTCGCGGCGTGATGGTGTTGCGGTTTGTTCGAGCGGTGTGTTGCTGGCGGTGGGTGCTTGCCGTACGGCGTGGCGGTCGTTGGGGGTCCTGGGGATTCAGTCGCCCGGAGTGTCACTGTGATCGTCGAGGTGATCGCCGTGGGGACCGAGTTGTTGCTCGGTCAGATCATCAACACCAATGTGGCTCACATCGGGGCGCGCATCGCCGATCTCGGTCTCGACTCGCACTATCAGCAGACGGTCGGGGACAACCTCGGACGGATGGAGTCTGCGATCAGAACCGCGCTGGACCGCGCCGACGCCATCATCATCACCGGCGGGATCGGCCCGACTCAGGACGACATCACCCGAGAGGCGATCTGTGCGGCGACCGGCCGGTCCATGGCGTTCTCCGACGAGTATGCGCGCGCCCTCGAGGAGCGCTATGCGAAGTGGGGGAGGGAGATGCCTGTCTCGAATCTCCGACAGGCCGAGTATCCCGAAGGCGCCGAACTGCTCCCGAACCCGAAGGGGACGGCGCCCGGGCTCGCACTCGAGCACGATGGGACTCTGATCTTTGCGCTTCCCGGCGTACCCCCGGAGATGTATCTGCTGCTCGACGATCACGTGCTGCCGCGGATTCGCCAGAAGGCCGGGATCGACGAGGTCCTGGTCTCTCGTGTGATCAAGACGTGGGGACGCGGCGAGTCCGCCGTCGCCGAGCAACTCGCCGACCTGTTCGAGTCGTCGACGAACCCGTCGATGGCCTTCCTGGCCTCGAACGGCGAGATCAAGGTTCGGCTCACGGCGAAGGCCGAGACCGTCGCCGAGGCCGAAGCGTTGATCGGCCCGGTCCAGGGCCAGGTGGAGGAACGATTGGGTTCGCTCGTCTTCGGTCGCGATGACGAGACCGTCGAGGCGATCATCCTCGGCCTCGCCCAGGAGCGAGGCTGGACCATCGGGACCGCGGAGTCCGCGACCGGCGGGCTCGTTGCCGGACGCTTGACGTCTCGGGCAGGGGCGTCGGAGGTCTTCCGCGGCTCGATCGTCGCATATGCCACCGACCTCAAGCACGATCTCCTGGGTGTCGACGATGCAACGCTCGAGGCCGGCGTCGTCTCCGAGGCGACTGCGATCGCCATGGCGAAGGGAGCCCAGCAACGGCTGGGCGTCGACGTGGCTCTGTCGGTCACGGGATTCGCCGGTCCTTCCGGCGACGATCCGGGGGCGATGGTCATCGCGGTCGCGACACCAGAAGACGCCCGGGCGCGCACCTTGCGCCTCCCCGGCGACCGGGAACGGGTGAGGACCTACACGGTCACAGCGGCGGTGCACCTGCTGCGACTCGCCCTCGCCGGGCACTGGTGGGGTGATTGACCCCGTGAGGGTATTCGTCGGGATCGAACCCGGGGACGATGCCAGAGCAGCCCTGGCGTCGGTGCTCGCCGATGTCCACATCCCCGGGAAGCCGAGCCCACCCGAGAACTGGCACGTCACGCTCCGTTATCTGGGCGCCGTCGACGAGGTGATGCTCGACCGGCTGATCGCAGGCCTCGACGAGGCCGCTCTGCCCGACCCGTTCATCGCCAGGACCACGGGTCTCGGAGCCTTCCCCAGGGCGGAGCGAGCGACCGTCCTGTGGGTCGGGTTGAGGTCGAGTCGTCTCCCCGATCTCGCCGAGGCGGTCGAGGAGGTCGTGGAAGGAATCGGCGAGGGACGAGAGGAGCGGCCGTTCGTCGGGCATGTGACCCTCGCCCGGATCAGGCCGCCGGTCGACGTGTCGACGCTGATCGATGTGACCGAGATCCCGTCGATCGCCATCCCGGTGGATCGGGTGACCGTCTTCGAGTCGATTCTGACGAGTGGGCGCCCTCGGTATCGGCCGATCGAGCACATCGATCTCTGACGCCGGGGACCCTCCTGACCGGTTCGGCTGGCCAGGTCTGGGTGGGCGTCGTGGCCGAGGATGGCCGCTTCTCGAGAATGTCGTGCGAGATGCTTGGTATCGAACAGGTGTTCGTGTAGCGTTGCGTCTCACACACATGTGATTATGTCACAGGCGGTCCGTACGGTGTCTCGCACGGGTCGACAGACAAGGCCCATACGAGAACGAGTGACCGAAGGCGACCGGGCTCCGGCGTATCGGACAGACGCAATTCAGAAAGGCGAACACCGTGGCGAAGCGACAGAATCAGGATCCAGTGGTCAACGTCGGCCGGAGCGGGCCGGAGCGCGACAAGGCGCTCGACATGGCGATGTCGCAGATCGAGCGTCAGTTCGGCAAGGGCTCGATCATGAAGATGGGCGATGCGGCTCTCGTGAAGTCCGAAGTGATCTCCACGGGTGCGCTCGCCGTGGACCTCGCACTCGGGATCGGTGGAGTGCCGCGGGGTCGCGTCGTCGAGATCTACGGTCCGGAGTCGTCCGGTAAGACCACGCTGTCGCTGCACATCGTGGCGGAGGCGCAGCGGAACGGCGGGATCGCCGCCTTCATCGACGCCGAGCACGCGCTCGACCCGATCTATGCCCGTGCGCTGGGAGTCGACGTCGACGAACTGCTGATCTCCCAGCCGGACACCGGCGAGCAGGCGCTCGAGATCGCCGACATGCTCGTACGGTCCGGAGCGCTCGACGTCGTCGTGATCGACTCGGTGGCGGCCCTGGTTCCCCGTGCAGAGATCGAAGGCGAGATGGGCGACACCCATGTCGGGTTGCAGGCACGGCTCATGTCTCAGGCCCTCCGCAAGCTGACCGCCAACCTCAACCGCTCGAAGACGACGTGTATCTTCATCAACCAGCTGCGCGAGAAGATCGGCGTCATGTTCGGTTCGCCAGAAACCACTCCGGGTGGTCGGGCGCTCAAGTTCTACTCGTCGGTCCGCATCGACATCCGTCGTATCGAGTCGCTCAAGGACGGAGGCGAGAACGTCGGAAACCGCTGTCGGGTGAAGATCGTCAAGAACAAGATGGCTCCACCGTTCCGTCAGGCCGAGTTCGACATCATGTTCGGCGAGGGCATCTCGAGGGAGGGGAGCCTCCTGGATGTGGCCGTCGACCTCGGGATCGTCCGCAAGAGCGGTGCCTGGTTCACGTTCGAGGACGAACAGCTGGGTCAGGGGAGGGAGAACGCCAAGCGTTTCCTGCGGGAGAACCCCGAGATCGCCATGCAGTTGCAGGCGAAGATCTATGACGAGGCAGGCCTGACGGCGGCCGAAGAGGCCGACGACCCCGAGGCGGCCGACACGGCGTCCGATGACGACGACGCCGTGTCGGAAACCGCCGACAGTTGATCGAGAAGCCTTTCAAAGCCTCGCCGGCGCACTAGCATGTGCCACAAGCACATACCAAACTACCTAACGAACCAACGCATCAGATGAACCACACCAAATACGAAAGAAGAGCGTCTCGACAGCGAGCCTGACGGCAGCGATCGATTCGACCTCGCCCCTTTCACGGTATGTGCCGGGCCCCATCGGGGTTCGGCATTGCCATTATGTGGGCCAACCTGGTGTCTCGAAAGCGAGATCACATGGACTCAACAGCAACCATCGCAGTGGCGGTGGCGTTGGCCGTGGTGATCGCCGGTGGGGGAGGATTCCTCATTGCCACGCGATTCGCCAGGCCAGCGAAGAGAGATCCCGACAGCCAGGATGCCGTGTCCGAAGCGAGGCTCGAGGCGCAACGGATCCTCACTCGCGCCGAAGAGGAGGGTCGCGCCCGGGCCGAGAGCTATCGCGAACGCGAAGAGGCCGCCCTCGAACACCGCAAAGTCGAGATCGAGACGATCGAGTCTCGGCTCACCCAGCGTGAGGAAACGCTCGAACAGCGGGCGGCGAACCTGGCATCGCGCGAGCAGTTGCTGCTCGAACGCGAGCGCGAGGTGACGTCGATCCGCCAGGAGAGCGAGATGTTGCGGGAGGAGGCCAGGGAGGACCTGGAGCGTGTCGCCGGTATCGACGCCAAGGCCGCCAAGGAGCAACTGCTGGCCGAGGTCGAGGACGACGCCCGGCGCGATGCGATGTTGTTGGTGCGTGATCTCGAAGTGCGGGCGCGTGAAGAAGCCGACAAGCGGGCGAGGCGAATCCTGGCCACGTCGATCCAGCGCCTCGCCTCGGAGGTCGTCACCGAGACGACGGTCTCGGTGGTTGCATTGCCCAGCGACGACATGAAGGGGCGGATCATCGGTCGTGAGGGTCGCAACATCCGTGCGCTCGAGGCGGTGACGGGAGTGAATCTCATCGTCGACGACACGCCGGAGGCCGTCTCGGTGGCATCGTTCGACCCGGTGCGCAGAGAGGTAGCCCGTCTCACGCTCGAACGGCTCATCGCCGACGGACGCATCCACCCCGCCTCGATCGAAGAGTCCTTCGAGAAAGCCCAGGCGGAGGTCGAGCAGAGCGTCCGCGACGCCGGTGAATGGGCACTCCTCGAGGTCGGTGTCTCTCGGATGAATCCCGAGCTGGTGACCCTGCTCGGTCGGCTCAAGTACCGCACGTCGTACGGCCAGAACGTGCTGAACCATTCCGTCGAGGCGGCTCACGTGGCAGCGATGCTGTCTTCGGAGCTGGAGATGGATCCGGTCCAGGTGCGAAGGGCTGCATTGCTCCACGACATCGGCAAGGCCGTCACACACGAGGTCGAAGGCTCGCATGCGTTGATCGGTGCCGAGATCGCCCGTCGGTTCGGCGAGGACCCGGCGGTCGTGCACGGTATCGAGGCACACCACAACGAGGTCGAGCCCCGCACGGTGCTCGCCATCCTCGTCCAGGCGGCGGACGCCGTCAGTGCCGCTCGCCCCGGTGCGCGCAGGGAGGCGCTCGAGTCGTATGTGCGCAGACTCGAGAAGCTCGAGAACGTCGCCATGGAGTTCGACGGCGTGGAACGGGTGTTCGCCATGCAGGCAGGTCGTGAAGTGCGGGTGATCGTCGATCCCGGTGTCATCGATGATCTCGCAGCCGGCGACTTGTCGCGACGCATCGCTCGGAAGCTCGAAGATGACCTGCAGTATCCTGGTCAGATCCAAGTGACGGTGATCCGAGAGTTCCGGTCCACCGATTACGCCCGCTGACCTCGACACCCCGACCATGAGCGAAACACTGCTTCCCGTACCCAAACGTCGCCCGCGCCCCTATCGCGCGCCATCGCGTGTGGGCAAGGAGTTCCTGATCCGCACGTTCGGATGCCAGATGAACGAGCACGATTCGGAGCGCATCGCCGGGCTGTTCGAGTCGGACGGGATGACCATGACGTCGGACCTCGGCCGAGCGGACGTCGTCTACATCAACACGTGCACGATCCGTGAGAACGCCGACAACCGTCTGTACGGAACGCTCGGCCAGCTGAAGGCGATCAAAGAGGTCAATCCGGAGATGACGCTCATGGTCGGCGGATGCGCTGCCCAGAAGGACCGCGACTACGTCCGGGAGCGGGCGCCATGGGTCGACGTCGTGATGGGGACCCACAATCTCGACCGGGTGCTCGACCTGTTGGACCACGCCGAGCACTGGGGCCCGATCACCGAGGTCGTCGACGAGCTTCAGGCGATGCCGTCTTCGCTTCCGGTCAAGCGTGAGCTTCCCCACTCGGCGTGGATCACCATTCAGGTCGGGTGCAACAACTCGTGCACGTTCTGCATCGTCCCGAGCGTTCGCGGGCCCGAGATCAGCCGCAGGCCCGGCGACATCCTCGACGAGGTGCGGCGACTCGTCGACGACGGAGTCGTCGAGTTCACCCTGCTGGGACAGAACGTCGACACGTACGGACGCGACCTCGCAATCGACGGCAAGCGGCGCCCGATCTTCGCCGACCTGCTTCGACAGGTCGGCGCCATCGACGGCGTCGAGCGGATCCGATTCACTTCGCCGCATCCAAACGACTTCCGAGAGGACGTTGCACTCGCCATGGCCGAGACCGAGGCCGTGTGTCCTCAACTCCACTTCCCGCTCCAGTCGGGAAGCGACGCCGTGCTGCGCCGAATGCACCGCGGCTACACGGCGAAGAAGTATCGGGACCGGTTGGCGATGGCACGTGACATCATCCCCGACCTGGCTGTCACCACGGACATCATCGTCGGCTTCCCCGGGGAGACCGACGATGACTTCGACCGGACGCTCGAATTGGTGGAAGAGGCCCAGTTCGACTCGGCCTTCATGTTCATCTTCTCGCCACGACCGGGCACCGCCGCTGCAGAGTTCGAGGACGAGTTCGTCGACGATGCGATCATCAAGGAGCGGTTCGGGCGTCTTCAGGAGATCCAGGACGCTGCATCGCTGGCGCGCAACCGGGCGCTGATCGGATCCGTTCAAGAAGTGATCAGCGAAGGTCAGTCCAAGAAGAACTTCTCGGTTGCGACCACACGTGCCCGAAACGGCAAGCTGGTGCACGTGCACGGGAACCATCCGGCCGGCGAGAAGTCTCTGGTGGAGATCGAGTTCGCCGGGCACCACCATCTCGGCGGGGTCCAGATCTGAGACTGCTGGCAATCGTCGGGCCGACCGCGGCCGGCAAGAGCGCAGTCGCGATGGAGGTCGCCAGACGCAGTGGGGCGGTCATCTTCTCGGTCGATTCCATGCAGGTCTATCGGGGCATGGACATCGGCACGGCGAAGCCGACCCTCGAGGAACGGGCAGAGGTGCCCCACGAGCTCATCGACATCGTGGATCCGGAGGTGGACCTGACCGTCGGCGAGTTCCAATCGGTCGCATCTGAGCGTCTCGTGGCCCACGACGCTCCGGTCGTGGTCGTGGGCGGGAGTGGCCTGCACTTCCGTTCGATCGTCGATCCGATGACATTCGCCCCGAGTGAGCCTTCCGTCCGCGCCGAATTCGAGTCGCTCGCCCCCGAGGACGCCATCGCAGCGCTCTTGGCGATCGACCCCGGGGCGGGCGACCATGTCGATCTCGCAAACCGGCGCCGGGTGGTCAGGGCGCTCGAGATCGCAGAGCTGACCGGATCGGGGCCCAGTGAGCGTGCCGCCACCCCCGAAGCCGAAGCCATCCGGGACTATCGCCCCAAGCATCCGTTCCTCGGAGTCGGCATCGACCCCGGCGAAGGGCTCGTCGAGAGAATCGATCGGCGAGTCGATGCGATGGTCTCCGGGGGACTGGTCGACGAGGTGATGTCGCTCGCACCCCGGCTCGGGCGGAATGCCTCCAAGGCGGTCGGATACGCCGAACTCCTCGATGTGGCCGCCGGTCGCTCGACGGTCGACGAGGCGATCGAGCAGATCCGATCCAACACGCTCGCGCTCGCCAAGAAGCAGCGAACCTGGTTCCGGAGGGATCCGAGGATCACCTGGCTCGATCCGGACGTCGACATCGAGGAGGCTGCGACGTATTGTCTCGATCGATGGCACCCGTGACGGCATTCGTGAAGATGCACGGCCTCTCGAACGATTTCGTGGTCGTCGACGGTCCCATCGATCCCGATCCGTCAGAGGTGGCGGCGGTGTGTGACCGTCGAACCGGTGTGGGAGCGGACGGGCTGCTGGCGGTCGGTCCGGGCGTCGGCGGCGCCGCCGTGCGGATGCAGTACTGGAACGCCGACGGCAGCACCGCGGAGATGTGCGGCAACGGGCTTCGCTGTGTGGTGCGTTATGCGCTCGATCGAAACCTCGTCGACGGTGACGAACTGATGGTCGAGACGCCTGTCGGTCTCAAGGCCGCCCGAGTGTTGCCCAATGACGAGATCGCCGTCGATCTCGGGCCGGTGCGGGTTCACGGATCCGTGATCGAGCTGCATGGGCGCCCGTGGAGCACCGTCGACGTGGGGAATCCGCACGCAGTCACGTTCGTGCCCGACCCGGCAGAGACGAATGTCACCGTCGAGGGACCGGTCGTGGAGACCGATCCGGTGTTTCCCGACGGGACGAACGTCGAGTTCATCAGTGTCGAAGGCGACCGGATCCAGATGCGAGTGTGGGAGCGTGGAGTGGGGGAGACGCAGGCATGCGGCACCGGCATGGTGGCTGCCGCAGCCGCCGCACGTCTCCGTCATCCCGAGATCGACGACTGGCAGGTCACCGTGCCGGGAGGGGACGGTCGAGTCGAGTTCGACGGTGACCACGTCTGGCTGATCGGTCCGGCCGTGACGGTGTTCGAGGGCGTCTGGGCTCAGTAGAGCTTTCTGAGCACCGAGACGACCTTGCCGATGATCTCGACGCCGTCCTCGAAGACCATCGGTTCGAGTGCGGGGTTCTCGGGGATCAGGATCACTCGCCCGTTCTCCCGCTTCAGCCGTTTGACGGTGGCTTCCTCACCGTCGACGAGCGCAGCGATGATCTCGCCGTCTCTGGCGTCGGGCTGGCGTCGGATGACCACGTAGTCGCCGTCGAGGATGCCAGCGTCGATCATCGAATCTCCCCGAACCTCGAGCATGAAGACGGGATCGGATCCGACCAGCTCCTCTGGGAGCGGCATGATCGTCTCGATGTCTTCGGCGGCCAGGATCGGCGAACCGGCAGCGATCCGACCGACGAGGGGAACGTCTCGGAGTCGGTCGTCGGTGTGGGCGGCTGGTGGGGCGGCCTCGGTCACGTTGCTTTCGGTGAGGATCTCGATGGCGCGCGGTTTGGATGGATCACGTCGGATGTATCCGGCCTTGACCAGAGACGAGAGGTGCGAGTGGACCGTCGACGGTGAGGAGAGCCCGACGGCGTCGCAGATCTCTCGTACCGACGGCGGGTAGCCGCGCTCGTTGACCGTTGCGGTCAGAAAGTCCAGGACCTGTTGTTGCCGGTCCGAGAGCGGACCGAATCCGGATGGCGTCTGATCTGCCATGTCGTCTCCTCTGGTCTCGATGAGCGTACCCATCCGACCTTCGCGTTCCAAACATATGTTCGACTTGACGATCGAACAAACGTTCGGTTAGTATACCGAACACATGTTCGAAGTCAACGACCGACAGCTCCACGAGTATCCAAGCGACCGGGCCTCCAGTCCCGGCGCGTCAACGGTGTCGTGTGTGCGAGCGCGTTCGGTGTCGCATCAGGAGCTCTCCATGACCGCACGTCCCGTTTCTGTCACACCCTCTTCGTATGTTGAGTTTGCACCCGCCCACCAGGTCGGTGCCTACCGTCCAAGGGGAGGAAGATCGATGTCCAAGAGCGCTCAGAACCTGTCCACCAGGGTGCTGATTCTCCTCCTTGCGCTGACATCGATCTTCTTCCTCCTGGATGCCATCGGAGCCGCCGACGAACCGCAGGCGGTCGTTTCCTACGTGGTGCAGCCCGGAGACACCCTCTGGTCGATCGCCGACGGCGTCGCCGAGCCCGGTACCGACATCCGTGAGGTGATCTCGGATGTGAAGTCGCTCAACGCCCTCGAGTCGTCGTCACTCCA
>CBDTXZ010000060.1:0-15435 GCA_965364515.1 uncultured bacterium | reverse complement strand
CCCGACAACCTCACCACACTGTGCTGGTACCACCACCACGTCGTGATCCACGGACGCGGGTATCACCTCGATCCCGACTCGCCGCCGCAACGACGTCGGCTGAAGAGACGCTGGCCCGGCCGGCCGCCCGATGACTGATCGGTGGGAACGCCAGCCCCGAAGAGCCGGAGCTCGACCCAACCGCCGGACAAGGGACGCCTCCACCAGAGCAGTCCATGCGAGATCTCCGGCACTGGCACGCCCGATTCGTCCTACTCTCACCCACAGAAGGAGTCTCTGATGCGGATGAGCGTGGAGCGCCCGATCGGTCGGCCCGCCGACGAGGTGTTCGAATACTTCGCCGACGCCTCGAACAACCCAGCATGGCAGCGAGGCATGCAGTCTTGCGACTGGATAACCGCGGCCCCGATCGGCCTCGAGTCTCGCTATCGCCAGCACGCCCGGTTCGCCGGTCGAGACGTGATCTCGGTCTTCGAGGTCACCGAATACGTCGCCGGGCACAGGATCCGCATCGAAACCGTCGAGAGCAGCTTTCCGATCCAGGTCACCAGAACGGTCGAGCCAGACGGAGATGCGGCATGCATCGTGCGAGCGTCGATCACCGGTGGACCGAAGGTCCCATGGCCTCTCAGCATGCTGGCGCGATGCATGGCGCAACGAGCGGTCGAATCAGACTACGACCGGCTGCAGGCAGTACTCGGAGCTTGAATCGAAGGATGTGCCGCTAACCAGCCAGCTCCCTCATGCCGGCGCGGACCCTCAACATCTGCCAGCCGGTGGCCAGCATCACCACCGTCATGCCGAGCACGGAGAGCGCAGCGAACATCGATCCGGGATCGATGATGGCGATCACCGCACCGACGACCCCAACCGCACCGAGAGCAATGGTCAGCGTCGTGATCGAGGAGGCGATCGCAGGGAATCGGCGCATTGCCCACCCCAACAGCACCAGACCGATGGGCACGAGCAGCACGCCGGTCGTGAGCATCGTGTCGAACACGCTCTGTGCCCCTGCCCACGCCGCCTCGATCGCGGCTCGTTCACCTTCTTCTGCAGCCTGGTACAGGTCGGAGAGAGGAGCGGTGGAGACGTGCAGCAACGCGCTCGCCGCCATGATGCCAAAGCCCATCTCCGCCGTGGCTGCGCCGAATAGCGCGGCAGCCGGGTGGACCGGCCGAAGCATTCGATAGAGAACCAGCACGTGCAAGGCGAACAGCACGAGCGCTCCGAGATAGAAGAAATGCTCCGCCGTTCGACCTGCCGCGATGTCTGGGTAGTCGGTCAGCGTCTCGATCTCGGAGGCATCCGGCAGGCCCAGCACCGTGACGACGGCGAGGGCCGCGAACATGGAGACCGCCCCCGCCGCGCCGGCGATGCCGCCCCAGCGGAGCAGCTGACGATCTGGTCCTCTCTCGACAGAGGCGAACAACTCGACGGAGTCGCCCTTCCGGGCGAACTGGACGGTCATGGCGCTCTCCCTCCGGAAACCGCCGCAACCTGCGCGGCTTCCACCTCCAATCATGATGGACCCGGTCGACCTTGCCAGTGGCCAACGTCACAGGGCCAATCGATCGAGTCCTAGTTGTCGTCGATTGCGCCGAGCACCAACGTCAGGCCAGGCTCGAGCTGGTCCCGCCACGCCCCCCAGTCGTGGCCGCTCCACGTCTCGACGAACTGGAACCGGTCCCGATTGCGACCGAGTGAGTCCGCCACCTCCCGGTTCCAGTCGATCAAGCTCTCGTACCTGCCACACGATTGGTGGATCGCCAGATTCGCAGAGACGGGATGCTCGAGCGCATCGTCGACGAAGGTCTCGATGTCGGACAGCATCCGCTGGTCCAACTCGGGATGTTCCGAACGCGCAAAGGTGCCCGACATCAGCACTGCGCCGAAGAACGAGTCCGGGCGGGACGACATCATCTTCCAGGCTGCAACCGCACCGAGGCTCGCTCCCATTGCTGCCAGACGGCTGACCGTCACCCGCCGCTGGACATAGGGCAGGATCTCGTCGAGCATGCACGCTGCGTGATCGTCGGACGCCGTGTACTCGAGGTGTCGACGTCGGGGGTCGGAGAGCACCGCCCGGAATGGCCGAACGACGCCGTCCTCGATGAGAACGTCGAAGCACCTGGCGATCTGGGCGTGGTCGAGGTAGTCACCGCCGTCGAACACGAACACGAGGGGCAACGCCTGCTTGTCGTCGACCCCGTGAGGCCGATACAGCCTGATGCTGCGACGTCCGCCCAACCGTTCGGATGCCACCCGCAGTTCGGCGATGGTCCCTGGATTCGACGGGGACCGCCCCAGCCATTTCGGTTCTACGTAGTGCGCTCCCGTGAGCACCGAGTTGTGACCGAACGGATTGGTGGCGGTTCGAGGGTTGAGCGGGTCGAGCACCGAGTCCCACCGGCCGTCGCGCTCGACTTCGATCCGGTATTCGATGCGGGCGGTCGCAGGCAGCTCCAGCTCCAACGTCCAACGCCCCTCTTCCCGACTGAATGCGTGGTTGAGATCGAAGCGCGGCATCCAGGTCGCCAGACGGACGTTGTCTGCGTGACCGATGTACTCGATGAGGATGGGAGAGGGCACTGGCTCAGGCTACGCGGGCGGCGATGATCGGCCGCATCATGTCTGGAAGACCTGCACGACCATCAGACCGAGCGGACCACGAACGACGCCGATCCCGACATTCCGAAAGCCCGCGTTGAGGATGTTGTCTCGATGAGACGGACTGTTCATGAGCCCATTGTGGAGTCGCTCGACGGTCGGACCCCATGCGAGATTCTCCCCGGCGGTCCGATAGCCGATCCCGGCGGCGGTCAGCCGATCTCCGACGTCACCCGTTCTCGGCGAGTTGTGGCTGAAGAACCCTTCGGTGACCATCTCGGTGGCATAGGCGAGGGCCACCTCCGACAGGGCGGCAGACCACCTGAGGGGCGGCACGGCGGCCGCCGACCGCTCCTCGTTCACGAGCAGCGTGATCTCCACGCCGGCCTGTGGATCGGATTCGAGCTCTGAGAGGTCGGTTGCCGGGAACACTTGGAACCCCGCAGACAACAGCGGTCCGCCGGGGAACTCGTGATTGAATGCCACGGCCCGAGCGAGCTGAGCGTCACCGGTCGCTCCGACGAACAGCGCCAGCGGCCACTCATCGGGGTCTGTGACGAAGTCGCCGAAGACGGATTCGGCGGTGTATCCCGATGCGCCGGAGCTGCCCGCGACTCCTGACACGATGATCACGGCCATGGTCGCGAACACCGTTCCGCGCACGGCGCCGATCAACGCACCACCCGCCTGGTCGACCGTGTGCGTCGGCGTGCCGAAGAGCTTTGCTGCGAACCTGCCGACCAGGGCCCCGATAAGGGCCAACACGAGAACGGACCCCATCGAGCGGCCATACACCGGCGCGAACGAGGAGAACAAGACATCGCCGGCCGCTCCGCCCAGCCGGAACGCAACCGGGATCCCGAGCAGCAATGCGAGCAAGTCGATCGTCGTTCTCGCCGTCCCTTGGAGAGCGCCGCGCACCGCTCCGAGCCCGAACAGGAGCACCGCGATGATGTCGATCAGCACGCTCCGGGACCTCGGCTTCCGATCCTGCAGTCGAACAGCGCCGGTGCCGAGGTCGTCACGGGCTCGTGTGCCGACCGTAACGCTGGAACACGTCGAGGTACGTGTCGGCGCCCGGTCGCAACGCCGAGACCGGGATGCGCTCGTTTGCGTCGTGGACGGTTGACTCGACCGCAAACCCGACGGGCAGGGGCATGGGCGTGAACCCGTAGCACGCGATCCCGAGCTGGGAGAACCATCTGGCGTCGGTGACTGCAGGGCTCATGTAGGGGATCGGGGTGAGACCCCGGTCCATCCTTCGAATCGCCGACGCCAGCAGATCGAACAGACCCATGTCGGGCACGGCTGGGATTCCCGAACGCTCGGCCTCGAAGGAGATCTCACAGTCGACACCGAGCAGATTCGCCAGTTCGTCTCGCATGGTGACCGGATCCAGCCCTGGAAGCATCCGCCCGTCGAGCGTGAGCCCGACCTCTGCAGGGATCACGTTGATCTTGTCCCCGCCTGAGACGATGGTCGGCGTCACCGTGTTGCGCAAGAGGCTCCCCACAGCGCCGAGCCGGGATCGGAGAGCGGCGACCGCGGCAGGGGCCGTCCGCTGATCGAGCATGGCGCGAATCGCCAGCCTGACGGGCGGTGACACGTGTGGTGCCATCGCCTCGAGCATGAGCCTGGTGACGGCTGTGACGTGGACCGGCATCTGCTTTCGCTCCAGATCGACGAGTGCCGTACCGAGCTTGCCCATGGCGCCACCGGGGACCGGCATCGACGCGTGCCCCGAATCGCCTCTGAACGTGACATGGAAGTCGACACCGATCCGTTCTGAGATCTGGATCGGCGAGAACCGCACGCCGTCGAACTGATACGGGAACCCCCCGAACTCGCCGAGGGCATACTCGACACCTTCGAACAGGTACGCGTGTTCGTTCACCAGGTACCCGGCGCCGAAGGCGCCTCCGTCCTCTTCATCGGGTACCAGGCAGAGGACGATGTCTCCGGCCGGCGGATGCCCCTGTGACAGCCGGACGAGCGCATCGATCATCATGGCGATCGGACCCTTCATGTCGAGGGCTCCACGCCCCCAGATCCACCCGTCCACCACGTCACCGGAGAACGGGTCGTGGTCCCATCGTTGATCGGTCACACCAACGACGTCGAGGTGTCCGTGAACGAGCAGGGGGGGAGCGGCCCCCTCCCCGGGGATCCGAGCCACGAGGCTGGGTCGGTCGGCATCTTTGGCGAAGGTTTCGGACTGGATCCCGTTGTCGGCGAGCACCGACCTCACCAACTCGACGGCTCGACGCTCCATGCCGGGTGGGTTGGTGGTGTCGATCCTGATCAGATCTCGGAGGAGGTCTGCGACATCGATCATGGGTCGGAGCCTATGCGCGTCGAGGACCCCTCACTTCGCGAGTACCGCGTCGAGATCTTCAGCCTTGGATCGGTCGAACCAGGCGAGCGACGCCAACACCAAGGGAACGACCAGCACGTTGAGCAGGCCGAACGAGAGGAACAGCGTCGAGAATCCCACATTGTCCGTGAGAGCGGTTGCGACTCCCTCGCCCGCTCCGAGTCCGATGTTCGACATGGTCTGCAGGATGGCGAACATCGACCCGGCGATACGAAGGTCCGTGATTCCCATCGTGATCGTGACGTAGTTGGTCCAGTGGAACCCGACTGCGAGGCCCCAGAACGGAGCCACGACGAGAATCGCGGTCGTGGTGTCGAGCACGGAGAACATGAGGCCCCCTGCAGTCACCAGCGTCAGCGTCAGCACTGCCCCAAGGCGTCTGCCTCCCCGTTGGACCAATGCGGCGAGCGACACTCCGCCCGCCAGGATCCCCAGTCCTTTGAGAGTGCCATAGACCCCGATCGTCGTTGGAGAGGCGCCCAGCTCGTTGGACATGTAGAAGGTGACCAGCCCCTCGATGCCCTCGAAGAAGAACCACGCTGCGATCAGAACCACCGAGAACAGCAGATACTGCGGACGGACAAGCACCCGAAAGGCACGGCGGTCGAAGGTGTGTGCCGGGGTCCGCTCCGACGGCTCATCGACCCTCAGAACGAACCAGAGTGGAACGGCCGTGATCGCCGCGATCACGAGGAAAGTCCACTGATACCCGAACGCCCCGGCGACGAGGCCCAGCAATCCGGACAGCAGCACGATGCCGACCGCCCGGCCGCCGTTCATCCATGCCTGAACCGTCGCATGGTCATCGGCGTGGACCACGTCGACGGAGAGCGCGTCTGCGGTCGTATCGAACAGCGCCATGGCAAAGGTGGCAGCCAACACGAGAGCCGCCAGGGCGCCGAAGCTACGCGACGGATCGATGAAGAACGCCACGAAGAATGCAACCCCGGTGGAGACGAGACCGATGAGCATGTACGGCACACGGTGGCCCCGTCCGAACAACGGATACCGGTCGGACACGAGCCCGAATATCCATTTGATGACGAACGGCAGTAATCCGAGCGCCGAGACGATCGCGAGCCGGTCGGCGTCGATCCCGGCCGAATCCATGTGTGGCTTGAAGAAGTTCAGTTGGTACGCCTGGATCACGCCTTGGACGAAGTAGATGGAACCGAACATCACGAACAGCTGCCGTCTCGTCAGATTCAGATCCACGCAGAACTCTCCTCACGCCTGCACGGGCGCGACGGAACCGTACCCGTCTGGTGCCCTGGACGCCGACACGATCTCGCCATGGATCGACTCATGCAGCCCGAAAGTAGCGACTCGAAGATCCCCCTAGCCGGCGTTCGGCGACGGCGGAGGCAGGCACGTGCCATCACTAATCTGCACACCCCGACCAAGTAGGCAATGACGACGATTCCCAGCGGCACTGTGACCTTTCTGTTCACCGATTTGGAGGGAAGCACTCGCCGCTGGGAAGACCATCCAGAAGTGATGAAGGTCGCCATGGCGCGTCACGACTCGATCGTTCGAACGGCGATCGAATCCAGAGGTGGCGCCGTTTTCACCACCGCAGGTGACGAGTTCTGCTCGGCGTTCTCGCAGCCGAGCAGTGCACTCGATGCTGCGATCGCGATCCAGCTCGCCTTGGAGGGAGAAGAATGGGGTTCCGTTGGGCCGTTTCGGGTCCGGATGGCCCTTCACTCCGGAAACGCCGATGAACGCGACGGTGACTATTTCGGCCCACCGCTCAACCGTTGCGCCCGGCTGCTCTCGATCGGGCACGGGGGTCAAGTCCTCACCTCAGCGGCGACCGCGCATCTCCTGGCGGGCTCCCTGCCCCAGGGGGTACAGCTCGAAGATCTCGGTGCTCACGCGCTGAAAGACCTGGACCGTCCGGAGCACGTATACCAGGTGCTCCATCCGCAGCTCCCCTCGGCATTCCCGCGCCTTCGATCCACCAGCCCCGGACGTGATGCCGCCGATCTCCTGGCCGAGGGTCGTCAGGCTCACTCCGCTCGGCGATGGGAGGCGGCCTTCGTCGCTCTCACCGCCGCCGGTGAGGCTCTGGACCTCGACTCCGAGGACCTCGAGCGGCTCGGGGAGGCCGCCTACTGGTCAGGGCATCCCAACGAGGCGGTCACGGTCAAGGAGCGGGCATACGGCAAGCTCACCCGTGAGGGGAAGACGGAGGCGGCAGCGCTCATCGCACTCGACCTGGCGTACCTCTACAAGTATCGACTTGCGACGGCGGTTTCGAAGGCGTGGATAGCCAGGGCCGAACAGCTGCTGGGTGACGCCCGTACAACCCGGGCCCACGGCTACCTCCTGCGATGGAAGAGCGTCTACGCCTTCGAGTCCGAAGGACAGGTGGAGAGGGCGATCGCGCTTGCGGATGAGGCGATCGCGGTGGGTGTGGCGATCGGCGACCGGAGTATCGAGGCGCTCGGCCTGATGGACAAAGGCCGATACCTCGTGGCGACGGGACACCTCGACGAGGGCATGCTGCTCGTCGACGAATCGATGGTGGCCGCCGTCTCTGGAGAGCTCGACTCGGATGCAACCGGCCGCAACTACTGCAACATGCTTGCCGTATGCGATCAGATCGGCGACTACGAGCGAGCCCGTGAATGGAATGATGCCGCCGAAGCCTGGTGCGAGCAGCACTCCGACTCGGCCTATCCGGGAATCTGCCGAGTCTTCCGTGCCGAGCTGAAATGGCTCCGGGGTGACTGGGATGCGGCAACCGAAGATCTCAAACGCGCTGCCGCAGAGCTCACCGGCTACACCCCCATCATCGGCGCAGCCGTCTATCAAATCGGCAAGGTCGCCCTCCGAGCGGGGAACCTCGAAGAGGCGGCCGAACACTTCCGGTCAGCACACGAGCACGGTTTCACGCCCCTTCCGGGCCTGGCTCAGCTGCGAATGATGGAAGGTGACGCCGCCGCCGCCGAAGAGCTCCTGCGCGACGCCTTGACCGGCGACCCGCCCGCTCTCGAACGCGCCCGGTTCCTCCCGGCGCTCGTAGACACCCAGATCGCTCTCGGCAACCTGGAAGGGGCTCGCCAACACCTCGAGGAGTTCACCGACATCGCCAAGCTGTGCCAGTCCACCGCGATGCTCTCGGAGGCGGCTGACCGAAGAGCCGCGATCGCCGCCGAGGATGGACGTATCGAGGAGGCCATCAAGGATCTGCAAGAAGCCGTTCGAGGATGGACCACGCTGCAGATGCCGTTCGAAAGCGCCCAATCCCGGCTTCGGCTCGGCGAGCTTCTCCGCGCCTGTGGCCGCGAGGCCGCCGGTTCGCTCGAAGTCGAGGCTGCGCATTCCACCCTCGAACGCCTCGGTGGCGGCGAGCGCTGAGCGACGGCTCGATCCGGGCGATGCTGCTCGACCGTGGATCGGAGCCGCCGGTTGGCTGACGGACTCGAACAGCGATAGTCTCACGCTCATCCGAACACGTCCGGAATTCGCATGACCACAACCCCACACCCCGACTGGAGCCCTTCCTCCTGGAGGGACTTCCCAGCCCTGCAACAACCCGAATGGCCCGACGAGTCCGCCGTCGACGTGGTCCTCAAGCAGCTGCGTGATCTGCCACCCCTGGTGTTCGCCGGTGAAGCCCGCGACCTGATGTCACAACTGGCTGCGGTGGCGCGTGGAGAGGCTTTTCTGTTGCAAGCCGGAGACTGCGCCGAGTCGTTCGAGTCGATGGGAGCAGTCGACATCCGGGAGAAGCTGCGGGTCATCCTCCAGATGGCGGTCGTGCTCACCTATGCGGGCGGCGTTCCAACCGTGAAGGTCGGACGGATCGCCGGACAGTTCGCCAAACCACGTTCGAGCGAGACCGAGACGCAGGACGGGGTGGAGCTGCCTTCATTCCGCGGGCACATCGTCAACGACATCGGGTTCGATCCCGACTCCCGGGTCCCCCGCCCGGAACGGCTTCTCGAGGCCTACAACCGGTCTGCGTCGACGCTCAACCTGCTGCGAGCGTTCACACGCGGCGGGTTTGCGGACCTGAGACGAGTCCATGCCTGGAACAAGGAGTTCGTGGCCGATTCGCCGCAGGGACAGCGGTACGAAGAAATGGCGCGTGGCATCGACAACGCACTGCAGTTCATGGAGGCGATCGGTATCGACACCTACTCGGACGCCAGATTGCATGAATCGGAGCTCTTCACGAGTCATGAGGCGCTGCTGCTCGGTTACGAGGAGGCGCTCACCCGTCAGGACTCGCTCACCGGCGATTGGTACGACTGCTCAGCTCACATGGTGTGGATCGGGGAGCGGACCCGCGATCTCGATGGGGCTCATCTGGAGTTCTTCCGGGGAATCAAGAACCCGGTCGGCTGCAAGATCGGACCGACCGCCACCCCCGAAGACGTCCTGGCTCTGTGCGAAGCCCTCAACCCCGAGCGCATCCCCGGCAGGCTCACCCTCATCACCAGGCTCGGCGCCGATCGCATCGGTGAGCTGCTTCCGCCCATACTCGAAGCGGTCCGAGACTCGGGGCACCCGGTCGTCTGGGCGTGCGACCCCATGCACGGGAACACGTTCACTTCGAAGAGCGGCCGCAAGACACGCAACTTCGAAGACATCGCAGCCGAGATCGACGGCTTCTTCGCCGCGCACCGAGCCACCGGCACCTGGCCGGGCGGCATCCACCTCGAGCTGACCGGTGACGACGTCACCGAATGCATCGGAGGATCGATCGAGATCGCCGACGACGACCTCGAGATCCGCTACGAGACGATGTGCGATCCACGTCTCAACGGACGCCAATCCCTCGACCTCGCCTTCCGGGTGGCGGAGCTCCTGCACCTCTGAGCCGGTCTCGGATCAGTCACGGTATTCGTTCACCTGGAATCGGAATCCGTCCGGATCCTCGAGAACGAGAGATCGACCGAAGACCTCGTCACGAATCCCGCGGAGCGGTGTGATGGCCTCGCCCTCGAGCCTGGCCACCAACTCATCGAGGGTCTCGCTCACGACGAATGAGATGCCCGCAGCCCCGCCCGGTTCGATCTCGTCGGCGCCATGAAGCGCGAGAACGGAGCCGTCGCTCTCCAACTCGGACCAGTACGGCGAAGTGGAGAGCAGGCGGGGACTCCCGAGCACCTTGGTGTACCACTCGATCGAACGCTCCATGTCTTTCACATAGACGAAGGGGATTGGCTTCACGAGTACCTCCGGCGTTACTCATGTCCGCTGCTGACGCGACGCGATGAAACCTACTCTGACGTCCATGCGCTCAGATTGGGAAACCCTCAAACCTCGGATTCGCGACATCATCTTCGAGCACAACACCCGGCCGTCGAGGATGTTCGACGTGGTCCTTCTGGTCCTCATCGGCTTCAGCGTGCTGCTGGTGATGTTCGAGAGCGTCGAGGCGTACAGCGATCGATACGCCACCGAGCTGCTCGTGCTGGAGTGGATCGTGACGACGCTCTTCACGATCGAATACGTCGCCCGGCTCGTGACCGTCGACAAACCGGCGCGCTACGCCCGGAGCTTCTTCGGGGTGATCGATCTGTTGGCGATTCTCCCCGTGTACATCAGCCTGCTCATACCCGGCGCCCAATCTCTGCTCGTGATCAGATCCCTGAGACTGCTCAGGGTCTTTCGGGTCTTCAAGATGGCCAGGTGGCTGAGTGAAGCCAACTATCTCGTCCGGGCTCTCCGATCGAGCTCGCGCAAGATCGCCGTGTTCCTCGTCACCGTCGTGCTCCTCAACCTCATCGTCGGATCGACCATGTATCTCATCGAAGGTGCCAACAGCGGATTCGATTCGATGTTCCGTGGCGTCTATTGGTCGATCGTCACGATGAGCACGGTCGGCTTCGGCGACATCGCTCCCCAGACGGGGCTCGGCCAGGTGCTGGCGGCGATCCTGATGATCACCGGCTACAGCGTGATCGCCGTGCCGACCGGGATCGTGTCTGCCGAGGTGGCGGGAGCGCGCCAGCGGGAAGCTTCCTGCCCGGGCTGTGGATCGTCGGTGCACAGTGACGCCGCGGTCTTCTGTGACGCGTGCGGCACTCCACTCCCCGGTAGGGGAGCGTCGCTCCCCGGTTCGCTCAACGGTTGACGAGGGCGGCCAATTCGGAATCGGACGGGAAACTGTCGACGATCCAGCGCTCGGGGTAGTGGTCCGTTGGAGTCATGCGGTCTCCGAGCACCGAGCGAACCCGAGCCCACGGCGCCGTGACGAAACCGGCATCGTGGTCAGATCTCGGGAAGGCGACCAGATCGGCGGTTGCGAGCAGCGTGGGGACGCCTTCGCTCCAGACCGAGACGGTGTCGACTCGCCCGGTCGAGTGTTCCTCCCGAACGATGACCGACCCGACGAACACGTCGGTGCCCACGAGCTGCTGGAGGAGGAAACGTGTGCTGTCCGCCTCGTGGGCGACGTCGAGGCGGATGAGCGTTCGCCACTTGGTGTAGGCAGGGTGGTCCGCTTCGAGCTCGAGCTCCGTCCAACCATCGACCGAGGAGACGATGGGGCGCAGGGACAAACCGGGACCATGGCCGACTGCGTCGATGGCCATCTGGAAAGCGAGCTTCATTCCTTCGGGATCGTCGAGGGCCGAAGCGATCAGTTCTCCACGGGTCGGAACGCACGCCACCACGGCGCCGTCTATCTCGAGGCGATCGAAGACGGAGCGATCGAGCAGCCTGGCAGACACGTAGTCATCGCCTCCGATGAGTCTGAAGGCCCGGTCGTCCATGGCTGCCCAGCCGGCCACCGGCTCGGAGGCGAGGTTGTCCTGGGCGACCGCGAGCGCCTCCTCGTAGGTTCGCCCCCACACATCGAGTTGCGATTCCGGCAGGGGAAGGGTCGAGTGAGTCTCGTCCCAGAAGAGGCCGACGCTGAGAGAGGTGCTCACCGGTCTGAGCGCGAGCCGGCTCGGTACCTGGCCCCGTTGCAGCCCGATTAGTCGGTGCGACTCGAGGAACGACCGGGGTCGGAGCCCTGGCATCAAGGCGGACGGATCCTCGAGGGTGTCGGGCAGTTCGTGCCGAACCAGTACCTCGGTGAGTGCCGATCGGAGCCACGAGGTCGCTTCTCCCGGCTCGAGCTGGCGGTACCGGTCCCTGAGTCCGGACAACTTCAGCTGCACATCGTCGAACACGATGACGTCCAGCTCGGGTCGTTGCTCGATGTTGACACTGCTTCCCAGAAGTGATTGAGCGATCCGAACGCTCTCTCGTTCGAGCCTGGCCTTGCGCTGTTTGAAGATCGCTCCTCGCCAGTTCCTCATTGCTGCCGACCTGATCGCATCACGACTGGGGGAACGCACGACGCCGGTCTTCCATCTTCTCGACGTCGGCAACCTCCGGATCGCAGCATGTCTGCTCCGGAAGTGCCCGCGAACGGTCCGACGGCCGTACCATCGGGTTCCACGGCACGCGCCGGCGCACCGCAGACACGGTTCTCCTCGAGGGGCCAAGGCGGCATGATCGATCCATTCGGTGCTCGATCCGACCATACCGCAGCGACCGCCGCGGGCGCGGGCCCGGGCACCGAGGGTGGCCAGCAGGGCCGAATGACACTTGGCGGCGACATCGCCGTGCGTAGGCTGATCCATGGAGGTGCACGTGACCGTCTTCGACTCCGATCACTATCGAGACCATGAGCAAGTGGTGTTCGCCAGCGACCCCGTCAGCGGCCTCAGGTCCATCATTGCGATCCACTCGACCCGTCTTGGACCTGCACTCGGTGGCACCCGGATGTACCCGTACCCCACCGAAGAGGATGCGCTGGCGGACGTGCTGCGACTGTCCCGCGGAATGACGCTGAAGGCCGCCGCATCCGGCCTCGACCTCGGCGGCGGCAAGGCGGTGATCATCGGCGACCCGAGGAAGGACAAGAGCGAGAGGCTCTGGCGAGCTTATGGCCAGTTCGTCCAATCCCTCGGTGGTCGATACATCACGGCCGAGGATGTCGGAACGACGACGGCGGACATGGAGTTGGTGAGACGCGAGACCCCTTGGGCTTTCGGCACTCCACTCTCCCAAGGAGGCTCGGGCGACCCATCACCTGCGACGGCGCGGGGTCTGGTAGCGGCCCTCAGGGCGGTTGTCACCAGCCTGAAGGGTGACCGTGACCTCACTGGGATTCGCGTCGCTGTCCAGGGCGTCGGAAAGGTGGGTTACTCGTATGCCCGCCTGCTGACCGAGGCCCGGGCCGAAGTGATCGTCGCCGACATCGACGACGATGCCGTCGAACGAGCCGTACGCGATCTGGGTGTGAAGTCGGTGCCGTTCGAAGACGTGTTGTTCGAGGATTGCGACGTCCTGTCCCCATGTGCGCTCGGGGGCGGCATCAATGCGGAAGTGATCCCCCGTCTGGCGTGCTCGGCGATCCTCGGCTCCGCCAACAACCAACTCGCGACCGACGAGGACGCAGAGCAGCTCGCCGACCTCGGCATCCTGTACGCCCCCGATTTCGTCGTGAACGCCGGTGGCCTGATCAACGTGAGTCAGGAGCTACGCGGATACACCGAGGCGGGAGCCAACCATCGGATCGATGCGATCGAACAAGCCACCGCTTCCGTCCTCGAAGTGGCGAAGAGCGAAGGCGTGACACCCAATCACGCGGCGATCCGCGTCGCAGAGCGGCGCATCGCCGAGGTCGGTGGCATGCACCGATTCAGCCCAGCCGACATGCCTGCTTGAACCGAGTGCCTATTCAGGGGCGTGGATCCCGTGACCGGATCCATGCAGCCAACAGCGGGTCGACGAGTTCGAGGTCCTCCTCGTAGGGACGCCACGCCAGGCTCCGGCGCTCGAGAGCGGCGATCGCCTTCGTTGCCGTGCCTTTCGGCAGACCGAGACGGCCGGCGGATGCCCCATACGGCGGCTCACCCCATGCGAGGAGCCTCGCCATCTTCCGTTGTCCCGGCTCGAGCCCCGCCTCGACTGCAACGAACTCGTGTTTGCTTCGACGCATGGCTGCATCGAAGGCCCGTTCCCACGTCTCCTCGGACGCCGTTCCGCCGGGTTCCGTCTCCTCCCAGAGATGGTGCGCGAGGAACGCGGCTCGCTGCGGATGGCCTCTGGCCGCGTCGAGAAGGTGGGGGAGAGCCGTCTCGATCGATCTCCCGGTGGCGTCGAACTTGGACTCGATCAGATCGGCGATGTCCTCGTTGCCGAGTCGCCCCAGGCGGAACTGCTCTGCTTGACCGTACAACGGTGCGGCCTGTGAGCCGAAGATCGTCGTCAGAACCGACTGCTCCGAACCGGCGAACAGATAGGAGAGGTGGTCACGCTGGTGCTGGATCGTGGCGCGCACCAGGGCTTCTGCGTTGGGTACGTCGGCGACCGCCTGGAACTCGTCCATGACCACCAGACCTTTCGTCGTGACGTCGCGAGCCACCTCGTAGGGCAGCCTGAGCAGCTCTTCGAGAAGTCGAGGTGCTTCGATCTGGGGTCGTCGGATGCGCATCGATGCCGGTCCGATTCCGAGTTGGGCCGACAACTCGGGGTGTCGGCCGACCTTGCGACGCAGGGCCGAGGCGAACTTCGAATCGGGAATCGCCTGAAACGCCTGACCGACTCGATTGGCCATGTCTTCGATCGTCTGCACACCCAAGAAGTCGACGAGGATCACCGCGAGATCCGACGTGAGGGTGGCGTCCCGACGGATACGGTGGATCAGCGATGTCTTGCCGTACCTGCGTGGGGCGTAGAGCAGAACGAAACGACCGTGCATCGCTCGGTCGGTGAGAGCGGCGATCTCCAGTGAGCGACCGACGACGTCGTCGGGAGGCGCAGGTCCGTCGAATACGAACGGCGAAGTCTCTATCTGCACCGGTCACTCCTCGGCTCGAAGGCAGTTCTCCATGAGGGTACTCATCAGGTTCTCCTGTGGGAGACTCGCTCCGGTGGACACGCGACGATTGCTGAGTAGCTTGTCGGCGATGATGTCTCGGGGGAAGCTGGCAGCCGTGTGCGCGGTCATCGCGCTGCTCGCGCTCCCGCTCGGCGCCCTGGAACCAGGCGGCACCTTCATCGACGACGACGGGAGCCCGCACGAGCCGAACATCGAGGCCCTGGTGGTAGCCGGCATCACGAATGGCTGCGCCGATGCCCGCTTCTGTCCGAGCGATCCGGTGGATCGTGGCCAGATGGCGGCCTTTCTCGACCGGGCCCTCGAACTCCCCGACGCCCCACCCGCACCGTTCACCGACACCGCAGGCTCCTTCACTCGCGAGATCGATCGCCTCCATGCGGCCGGGATCACCACCGGCTGCGGACCGACCACCTACTGCCCGGACGACGTCGTCACCAGAGCGCAGATGGCGACATTCATCACCAGAGCGTTGGGTCTCACACCCGTTCTCGTCGAGCCGCGTCTTCTGCCACCTGCAGGGAACCCTTCAGGCTCCGGATTCGTACCCGCAGAAGCTCGAGTGGTGGACACCTCCCAGCCGACGACGGTCGTC
>CBDTXZ010000059.1:0-15518 GCA_965364515.1 uncultured bacterium | reverse complement strand
TCGCCATGAGGCCTGGTCGAGGTCGGATCTCATCGCCGAGCCGACGTAGAGTCGTCGTATGTCTCTGCCAAGTCGAACCCTCATGGGGCCTGGCCCCGGAAACCCGTACCCCGAAGTCGCCCTCGGCTTCGCGCGACCACTCTTGGGTCACCTCGACCCAGAGTTCCTCTCGGTCCTCGATGAAACGAACGACCGACTGCGGCAGGTCTGGCGGACCTCCAACCGGTTGACGTTCCCGGTATCGGGCACCGGTTCGGCGGGCATGGAGATCAGCTTCGTGAACGTCGTCCGTCCCGGATCGGTGGTCGTTGTCGGGGTGAATGGCGTGTTCGGGGGACGCATGTGTGATGTCGCAGCCCGGGCCGGAGCCGATGTCGTCAGGGTCGACTTCGAATGGGGCCAGCCCGTGGACCCCGACCGGCTGGCCGCCGCTCACCCGTCACCAGACGTGATCGCCCTCGTCCATGCCGAGACGTCGACCGGCGTCAGATCGGATGTCGCTGCGGTGGCGGAGCGGAAGGGTGATGCCCTGCTCATCGCCGACTGCGTCACCTCCTTGGGGGGCATTCCGGTCGAGATCGACGAGTGGGGGGTCGACATCGCCTACTCGGGTACCCAGAAGTGCCTCGGCGTGCCGCCCGGTCTCGCTCCGTTCACGATCAACGACCGAGCTCTCGAGCGGGTGGTGGAGACCCCACAGTCGTGGTATCTCGACCTCAACCTGATCGCCGGCTACATCGGGAGCGATTCGGGACGGTCGTATCACCACACCGCCCCGATCTCGATGATCCAAGCTCTCCACGCCGGTCTCGGCGCCTTGCTGGACGAGGGCCTCGAGGAGTCCTGGGCTCGGCACCAACGGGTCGGCGACCAACTCAAGCAGGGTCTCGTCGAGCGCGGGTTCGAGTTGTTCGCTGCCGACGGATACCGCCTCCCGGAACTGACAACCGCCGTGGTGCCCTCCTCCATCGACGAAGCCGCTGTCAGGCGCAGGCTGCTCGAGGACTACGACATCGAGATCGGCGGCGGGCTCGGGCCGGTGGCCGGCAAGGTGTGGCGTATCGGCACCATGGGCCACACCGCTCGCACGTCCAACGTCGCGATGTTCCTCGCCGCTCTCGACGACTTGCTGTGATCGGCCGGTGGGTCGGCTTTCTTCGGGCGATCAACACCGGTACTCGACGGGTCAGAGGCGACCGTCTGGCCGAACTCTTCGAGGCGCTCGGCTTCACGGAGGTGTCGAGCTTCCAGGCGAGCGGCAACGTGCTCTTCTCCGCCGATGAGCCAGACGTGCTCGAGATCGAACGAACCTTGGAGGCCGGCTTGGGATACGAGGTGCCGACCGTGCTCAGGTCCGCGCAGGCGGTCCGCGATCTCGCAAACACCATGCCGTTCTCGGATTCCGAGCTCGCCGCCACCGAGCGGAGGGTTCAGGTCATCCTGCTGCGCGATCGTGTGCCGACCGAGACGCTGGGGTCTGCGCTGAGTGATCCACCACCGGGCAACCTGCTTCGTCCTCACGGCGGTGACGTCTTCTGGCTGCCCAACACCGGGATCTCGGACTCGACGCTCGATCTCTCCGGGATCGAGCGTCGACTCGGACCCGTGACGGTCAGGACGCTGAACACCGTCCAGCGAGTCGCAGCCCGGCTGTGACGTCAGCCCCCCGCCTGCCGTTCACCGTCGTCGCCGAGACAGATCCGCCGAATGAAGTCCGTCTCTTCGACACGGTACGGGGAGTGATCTGCGCGGAAGATGTCGTGGAACCATTCCTCGGGCTCTCCTGCGCCTCGAGGTGAGTCCCATGCGAAACGGGTCTGTGTCTTGCCGGTGACGAGGCCCCAGTTGAGACAACCGACATCCTCCGACTGAAACGCCGGTAGGTGCGATTCGAAGGTGCTGCCCAGCGTTCTCGCCATGTACTCGGTGCACACCATCGGCCGTCCGAGAAGCCGAAGCGATCGGATGAGCCACTCGAGATGAGCGACGTCGGAGTAATGATGGAAGGTGATGATGTCCGAGGACAGGAGCTGGAACCTGTTCAGCTCGTTGAAGGCGGCTGTGATCTCCCAGATCGCCGAGGTCAGCGGCTGGGTGACTCCGATAGATCGACTCCAGCGAAAGACGGCATCGAGCAGGGGGAGTGCGTTGCCGATCAGGCCTTCGTTACCCGGTTCGTTGTACACGTCCCACATCAGGATCCGCTCGTCGTCGGCGAATCGGTCCAGCACGCCGCTCATGTAGTCCTCCAACCTGGGCCACTGGGCGGGATCGACGGCGGCCTTGGCGTTCGGGCTCTGCACCCAGCCGGAGTTGTGGACTCCAGGGATCGGGCTCGGTTGGGGTCCGGGGTGCGCGTAGTTCCTCCACACACCCTCGAAGAACACGGGCATCACCGAGATTCCATGGTCGTGCGAGAGGTCGAGGAATCGGTCGAGCTTGTCGATCAGCCCCTGCGGGTCGGACCAGAGCAGGTCGTGGAGGTAGACGCGCACGGTGTTGAATCCGAGTCCGGCGGCGAGTGAAAGCTCGGCATCGATGGTGTCGTCGTCGAACGAGTCGTCTTGCCACATCTCCAACTGATTGACCGCGTATGCCGGGATGTAGTTGCATCCGACGATCCATGGACGAGCTGCGTACCAGTCGGCCGCCTGATCACGAGACCAGCGGCCAACACGCAACGGATCATCTTCGCCGGGAAAGCCCGTGAACGGGCTGGGACCGAAGGACGGGGCCCCCGATGCCGAACCGACCGAGAGGTCGGTGTCATCGTCGACATGCGTCATCGCCAGTCCTTTCTCATCTCGTGCATCAGCGGGGAGGGCCGTCGCCGGCCCTCCCCGTGCTTCTCGTGGGTTCTCGGACTCTATCGGCCGAGCTCCTCGTTCATGCGGGCTTCAGCGTCCGCGAGTGCGGCGGACGGATCCTTGTCTGCGACCCAGGTCGCATTGAGCTCCTCGGCGAGCGCATCCCATGCGCCGGCCCAGTTCGGGACCGCGGGAACGAACACCGCGATCTCTGCGGCGTTGGCGTAGTTGGCCCGCTGCGGCGCATCGTCGAGCTCACCGCTCTCGAGGATCGACGTCCGGTTGGCGAGGTGGCCCGTGCCACGAGCCCATGCGTCGATGTTGTCATAGAGGAACTTGACGAACTCGAGGGACGCCGCACGTGTCGCCGGATCCTCGTTCGACGCTGCAGGGAGCACCCACATGTGCGAGTCGCCCCATGCGCCGGGCTGACCGTAGATCGTGGGCAGCGACGTCGCCATGTATTCGAACGGCGCTTCCCTGCTGTATTGGTCGACCACCCAGGTCCCGTTGTGCAGTACGGCGAGATCACCGTTGAGGAAGGCAGCCTGTGAGTCCGTGTAGCCCTGGTCGGGATCGGAGAACTGAGTGGCGAGCTCATTCATCAGCCTCACTGCTTCCTGGCCTTCGGGTGTGTTGACCGTGGCGGCACCGCTGTCGTCGGTGATGCTTCCACCCTGTTGGGCAACGAGTCCGAGGAAGAGTCGGGCGCCGACGCCGAACTCGAACCAGTCCTGGCTGAAGTACTGCTTGCCGGTGGTGTCCTGGATGGTCTGGGCTTGTTCGATCAACTCGTCGACGCTCGTGGGAATGATCGGGTTTCCGTCGCCGTCCACGAGGCCGGCCTCGGTGAAGATGTCGACGTTCATGTGCCAGAGGCTCCCGTGGATGTCCCATGGGACTGCGTAGATGCTGTCTTCCCACTTGGCACCTTCCTGGGCCGGTGCCGTGTAGTCGGAGAAGTCGATACCGGCGCCCTCGAGCTCATCGTCCAGCGACACCAGCAGGTCACGACCGGCGAAATCCGGGAGGCGATGCGAGTGCATGACCGCCACGTTGGGTGGGTTGCCGGAGGCGAACGTGGTGCTCAACTGGGTGTAGTACGAGTCCCAGGCCTGCCCGCCCAGCTTGTTGATACTGATGCCGTTGTCGGCCTCGTTGAACGCATTCGTGAGGATCTGCACGACTTCGCACTCGGTCGCTGCCTGGCTCACGTCGGTGACGCCCTGGGTGCTCTCGTCGCAGTCGCCAAAGAAGCGGGCGAGTTCGATGGTGATCTCACCGCCGCTGTCTCCGCCACTTGTCGTTGCGGGGGTGTCGTCCCCGCTGGTGGTCTCGGTGGTGGCGTCGTCGTCACCACCGCCGCACGCCGCGGCGATCATCGCCAGGACGAGCATCAGAATCAAGGTTCGTCTCTTCATCATGTTCCTTTCACTGGTGTTCGTGATCGGGTTTCGTGTTCATCCCTTGCCACCGCTGCCGATCGAGATGCCTCGGATCAGCTGGCGCTGGAAGATGACGAACAAGATGAGCAAGGGCAGGCTGGCGACGACGCCGCGAGCCATCAGTGCGCCCAGTTCGGTCGCCTGGGCGAAGTTGCCCTGGAGCGAGGCGAGTCCGGTGGTGATCGTGAACATCTCACGCTGGGTGGCCGACACGAGCGGCCAGAGGTAGTCGTTCCAGGTCAACACGAACGTGAAGATCGCCAGCGCGGTCAGGGCCGGAGCGGCCATCGGCAACATGACCGTCGTAAATGTCTTCCAGCGGGTTGCGCCATCGACACGGGCGGCCTCCTCGATCTCATTGGGGATCGCCGTGAAGAACTGAGTCATGATGAACACTCCGAGGGGAGCGGCGATCCTCGGAAGGGCCAAAGCGTGGAACGTGTTGTGCTGCTCGACTTCGGCGAACATCAGGAAGAGAGGGACGAACATCGCCTCTTTTGGAACCATCAGCCCCGCCAGCACCAGCGGATAGGCGAACTTCTTGCCCTTGAAGTCGATCCGGGCGAATGCGTAGCCGGCCATGGCCGAGAGAATGAGGGTGAACAGCGTGGTGACGCCGGTCACGATCATGCTGTTCAAGAACCATCGCGGCGTGAGCCCGACCGAGATCACGTCGCTGAAGTTCTCCAGCGTCGGGCTCTGTGGGAGCAGATTGGTGGTGTCGAGTTGGAGGATCTCGTTCGGTGTGAGTGAGAGCGAGAACATCCACACCATCGGGATGATCCAGATGATGGCTGCGACGAACAGCAGCGCCATGAACAGGCGCCCCCGGAGCACACTCCTGCCATGGGCACGTTCTTCGGCCGTCCTGGTCGCGGGAGCGGTGGCTGTTGCGGTCATCAGGCCTCCTCTGGGAAGAACTTGAACTGAAGGACGGAGATCCCGACCATCACGACGAACAGGAACAGCGACATCGCCGACGAGTATCCGAGTTCGAAGTCTCGGAACCCGCTCTCGTAGATGTGCTGGATCGACACCCTGGTGGCACCGTTCGGGCCGCCTCGTGTCATGATGAACACCTGGCCGAAGATCTGGAACGACGCGATGATCTGGAGGGTCACCACCAGCAGCGTGGTTCGGCGCAACCCGGGCACCGTGATGAATTGGAACTTCTCCCAACCGTTGGCGCCGTCGATGTCGGCTGCCTCGTATTGCGACTTGTCGATGTCTTGAAGCCCGGCCAAGAACAACACGAGGTTGAACCCAACCGTCCACCACAAGGTCGTCACGACGATCGCCGGCATGGCCCACGTGGTGTTGTTCAACCAGTTGATCGGTTCGAGTCCGACACCTTCGAAGACGGCTCCGACGAGGCCGGTGGTCGGGTTGAGCAAGAACGCCCAGATGAGCGTCAAGACCGCCACCGACAGCACGTACGGGGCAAAGAACAGGGTTCTGAGGAACCCGACCAGACGACCCGGCCGGTTCAAGGCGATGGCGAGTCCGAGCCCGAGTCCGACGATCGCCGGGGTGGACATCACGGTGAAGAGCACGGTGTTGCCGAAGGATCCCCAGAACTGCGAGTCGTACCACCTTCCGTCTGCCCCCGGGTGTACTCCCATGGCGACGGCGAACAGGGCGATGAAACCGACGACAAGCGTGATCATGGCGGTGCGGCTGACTGATCCCCGACGATGGGCCCGAATGACGAGCGGGATGCCAAGGAGACCGACGAGACGCCACTGCCAGATGTGAGTCGCGTCCCACGTCATGTTCGTGCCCCAGAACATGCGGCCGTAGTTCTCGAGGCCGATGAAGGTTCGGTCGCTGATGTCGAGGAAGTCCCAGTCGTAGAAGCCCATGATCACCGCCTGGATGACGGGATACAGCAGGAACAGCAGGTAGATGACGAGGAAGGGGAGCAGGAAGGCCCATGCGGAGAACGTGTCCGACGACACCCAGCGGCGGAATCCTGACGGTGTCACCTCGGGAGTCTTCTGATCCAGCGCTATCGCCATCGTTTCTCCTCCTCCGGTCGACGACCCAGCGGAGCATACGGCGAGGTTCCGATCGGTGTCAACTATTTGCGCTTCTTTTCGCAAACGAAAGCATATTTGGGGCCACGAGAGCTCTCGACTGTTGATAGCGCCTGTCGAAACGGTCGATGCGCGGGTAAGGTGCATCGCGTCCAAACGCAATCATCCGAAACCGATGCGAGAGGAGAGTCATGGACGAACCGCTTCCCGGTGCGCTTCGTCGTGATCGCATCGCTCGCCTCATCCAGGAGCGAGGCTTCGTCCGGGTCGCCGAACTGAGCCGCATCTTCCGAACGTCCCCGGTCACCATCCGGACCGATCTCGACGAGTTGGAGACACTGGACTTCGTTCGACGAGTACATGGGGGAGCGGTGCCGACGTCCGGTGGTACCACGACGGCCGCAGTGTCTTCGGGGGGACCGAAGGCGAAGGCGAAAGCTGCCATCGGAGCTGTCGCCGCCTCGCTCGTCGAGTCGGACCAGACGGTCGTGCTCGCGGGCGGCACGACTACCCAGGCCGTCGGACGGGCGCTCGCCCAGCGGGAAGACCTCAGTGGTGTCACGGTCGTCACGAACGGCCTGCACATCGCCCTCGAACTCCAACCGGCGATCCCACGCTTCACCCTGATGGTCACCGGTGGCACCCTCCGACGCGACACACCCTCGCTCGTCGATCCGCTCGCCGACCTGCTCGTCAAAGACATCACCGCCGACCTCGCGATCGTGGGATGCAAGGGGATCAGCCCGACGACAGGGGTCACCGACGATCACTTCCCCGGTGTCTCGATCGCTCGCCGCCTGCTGCAGACCGGCCGCCGACGAGTAATCGTCGCAGATGCCTCGAAGGTCGGCGCTTCCTCGGTCGCCAGGTTCTGGGACACAGAGGACGTCGACATGCTGATCACCGAACGATCTGCTGATGTCGAGATCCTGGAACAACTGGCGGATCTCGGTGTGAAGGTCCAGACGGTGCAGTGACCCGGCGATCACAGATCACGACCGGCGTCGAACCACGTACATCTCGTCGTTGAACCAGAGACCTCCGTGTTCGGCGAGCACGTCCTGTGTCGCTCTGACGTACTCACCCGATGCCATCGCAGCGTCGAGCCGGCTTCCGTCGATCTGAGCGACGTAGGTGGCAGCGTTCCACGCAGCGAGGATGAGCGGAGTTCCGATGTGGTCGCCCGATGGCATCGTGTGCAGCGAGTACCGAAAGACCGCCTCCTCGTCGCTCAGGGGATCGAACTCCAGGGTCGGATCGTCGATCATGTCGCGAGCCGCCTCGACGATGGCATGCCGATCCACCTCGAACGGGTTCTCGTCGGGCCAGACGTTCCTCACGATCTCCAGTCCTGGATCGCCTCCAGCCGAATGCACGGCGACCAGCTTGCCTCCGGGAGCGAGCGCCCGCGCCAGCGGTTCGATCACGAGCTTGACCCTCCGCGGGGCGGCCGTGCGAGCGCGATACGGCTGGGAAGCGATCATGAAGTCGTAGACGCCCTCGACGTTGCCTTCCGAAGGGATCACTGGCTTGAGAATGAACTCGCGATCCTTTCGGTAGATCACGAGCACGGTGGGTTGGACATACACGGGGTTGCCGGTCTCGGGGTGTGCCTGGACTCTCCAGTCCTCTGCGATCTGAGGGAACAGCGCCCTGATGTCGTCGTCGAAGTCGGCCGCAGACGATCCGTCGAGTTCGATCGTCCGCCAGGTGACAGGCGTCTCCGATGAGAGCGTCGGCGCCTCTCGATACAACAGATTCGTGATCACCACGACCATCTCGGGGTGTTCGTGGAAGCGGTCCGGGAGTTTCGAGAGTCCCTGGCGCACGTCCTCGACGCTCGTCTCCTTGGCTACGACCAGCCACGGGATGTGCTCGAACTGTTGATGGAGCCGCCGCATGAGCCTGCTGAGAATCAGTCCGTCGCCCATGCCGGCGTCGAAGATGCGGAGGGCGTTCGGGCCCGGGCCGATGTCTCGGGTCTGTTCGGAGAGGCGAGTCGCAGTCACCGCTTTCTCGTCGGTTGCCGTCACGAACATCCGATAGGCGGAGCGTGTGTCGAAGAACCGATCTGGGGTGGTGCGATGTGGCATCGCTCCGATCATGCCACGCATCGCGACCTGCGGGTGCCGTCAGAGCCTTCCGGCCGAGATGATCCGCTCCAGGAACTCTCGAGTCCGCTGCTCGGTGGGCTGACCGAAGATGCGGTCTGGTGGCCCCTGTTCGAGGATCCGCCCCTGATCGAGGAAGCACACCGTGTCTGCGATGTCCCGGGCGAAACCCATTTCGTGGGTGGCGATGAGCATGGTCATGCCTTCTCCCTTCAGCTCCCGGATGACGCCGAGAACCTCGGCGACCAGTTCGGGATCGAGGGCGCTCGTCACCTCGTCGAGGAGCATCAGCTCAGGGCCACCGGCAAGTGCCCGAACGATCGCGACCCGCTGCTGCTGCCCACCCGAGAGTCTGTCGGGATAGTCATCCGCCTTGTCGGCGAGACCGAAGCGGGCCAACAGCTCCAACGCGTGATTCCGGGCTTCGGCCGGATCGACGCCGAGTACTCGCCGTGGTCCCAACGTCACGTTGTCGACCACCGACATGTGAGGAAACAGGTTGAACGACTGGAATACGATGCCCATCCGCTGACGCACCACGTCGGGATTCACGTGCTCGGCGGTGATGTCCTGGCCGTCGAGCAGGATCCTGCCGCCCTCGATCGGGAGCAGGAGGTCGACGCACTTCAGCAATGTCGACTTGCCGGAGCCCGACGATCCGATCAGGCACACCACGTCGTGCTCCGCCACGGCGAGGTCGACCTGATTCAGCACCACGACTTCGCCGTAGGCCTTGCTGACGCCTTCGAGCTCGATCTTGTTGCTCATATGCCGTTGCCTCGCACCACAGCGTTCATGACTGCCCTGCCTTCCGTTCCCGGTCGCGCTCGGTGTACCAATCGGCGAACCGGGCCACCGGGACGCTGATCAGCAGAAACAGCACAGCTGTGATGACGTACGGGGTGTAGTTGAAGGATCGGGCCGTGATGATCTGAGCTTCCCGTACAGCCTCGCGCACGCCCAGGATGTAGACGAGTGCAACGTCTTTCTGAAGGCTGACGAGACCGTTCAGCAGCGCAGGGATGACGTTCCTCACAGCCTGTGGGATCACCACGTGGCGGAGCGTCTGAGTCTGCGTCAGGCCGAGCGACCGAGCGGACATCACCTGAGAGGGATGCACAGACTCGATTCCGGCGCGATACACCTCGGCGGTGTACGCGCTGTAGCTGATGATCAGGGCGACCACTCCCCAGAAGAGCGGCGAGTTCGGAACACCGGTGAGGCGGAGCGCAGGAAGCCCGAAGCCGAGCAACAGGATCAACAGGATGATCGGGACGCCTCGGATCAGGTCGATGAAGGTGATCACGAGCATCCGTAGAGGAAAGAAGGCAGGGCCGCGGAGCGCCCGAATCGCAGCCAGAAGGAGCGCAAACGCCAGGATGGCGATCTCCGCGACGACGAACATCTGAATGTCGAGCCAGAACCCCGAAACGACGATGGGCCAGGCATCGACGAACACTTCACCGTTGAAGAACTGGTTACGGAACGCCGGCCAGGCTTCGGAGTTGACCACGACGACCGTGAAGGCCCCGAAGAACACCAGTGTCGAGACGAAGGCGACGAGGGCCGAGCGGGCGCCTCGTTCCCTCGAGCGTTTGAGAGAGGGGACGGCGGAGGGAGGTCGGGACCGGTCGAGATCCATCGTGCCTCCTGCCGCCGTCCCGCTCGTTCAGCGTGAGATCGTCGGGATGTCGCCGCCCTGTGCGAGCCACTCCTCTTCGATGTCGGCGAGCGTTCCTGCGTCGCGGAGATTGGCGAGCGCTTCGTTCACGCATGCCACGAGCGACGACCCCTCCTCGAACAGGAAACCGAGCTCCTCGGGCTGATCGCCCACCTCTTCGAGCTGCCCCAGGATGACCGACCCTTCGATCTCGACCGCAGTCACGAAATACGCAGTCGGCAGGTCGAAGACCAGCGCATCGACCTGGTCGGCGTCGAGCGCAGCCTTGGCGTCGGCGTTGGTGTCATATACGGCGGCAGGCTCACTCGGCTCGATCACGTTCTCGACGTAGTCCAGGCTGGTGGTTCCGATCTGCGCTCCGATCCGAAGCTCCTGGAGATCGGACACCGAGGTGGCGCCCACGGCCGCCGAGTCCTCGTACCCCACGATCGCCTGACGCAGTGCGTAGTAGCCGTCGGAGAAGTCGACGACCTGGTCGCGCTCTTCGGTGATCGTGTACTGCTGCACGTTGAAGTCGTAGTCCTTCTCGCCGGCCACGATCGCCTCGGTGAACCCGGTGCGGACCCATTCCACCTGGTCTGGTTCGAACCCGAGCTCCCCGGCAACGGCGTACACCACGGCGGACTCGAAGCCCTGGCCGTTGCTCGGATCGTCATCGATCATCCATGGCGGGAAGACCGGCTCGCCGGTCGCCACGGTGAGCGTGTCGGGCGTCTTGAGGTCGAGCGTCGAGATGTCGCCTAGCTCACACGCACCTGGACCATCTGCGGAATCCTCGGACGTTCCACAAGCTGCAACGATCAGCGCAATGGCGACGAGTAGGGAGAGACGTTTCATGGGTGATCCTCCGATCTGGATGGGCTGAGGCTAGCCCCATCGAGACCGGGCTCGATCCGGTACGGTGCCAGTGATGCACCCGCTCCTCGACGCCCTGCAGTCGGCAGCACACGGCAGGTTCCCCGAGCCTGACGGAGGCGTGACGTTCGTCGAGCCTTCGCGAGCCGGGATCGAGGCCGTCGTGGCATTCACGGGGCACGCCTTCGTGATGACATCGCTCGGTCCAGGGGACTTCGCAGGCATCGAAATCGACGGACTCGGAAAGGCCCAGAGTCCTGAAGCACTCCTGCGACTCGCTCGCGGTGGACGTATCGGGGTTCTCGACGCAACACTGGTCTGGATGCCCGGCTCTCGGATCGATGGGGACAGGGCTCACGTCACTGCACGTCCGGTGGACTCGAGGCACAGGCGGATTGCGCACGCCGTGGCGATCCGTGACGACGTGCGGGTCTACGCAGGTCCCGAGGGGCTGGTGACTCTCGCGTCGGGTCTCGCCGGGCGCCAGGAAATGAGTGTCGAAGCGAACGTGCCCGGACAGGGGAATGGCAGGCGCCTCATCCGGTCCGCCCAAGCGATGGCCGACCCCGAGCGGCCCTTGTTTGCCGCCGTGTCACCCGGTAACGCCCGGTCGTTCCGGGCCTTTCAGAGTGAGGGGTTCTCGCTGCTCGCTTCGGAAGTCGTCGTCGAAGTCGGCGACTGAGCGGCAGGAAGGCTCAACCGGAACTCCGTGACGCCATCGCTTCTCAGATACGTGAGATCACCGTGCATGAGTGTGGACAGCACTCGAGAGCTCGACAGTCCGAGACCCGTCGACTCGACGTGATCCGATACGCCGACCATCCCGAACGGCTCGAACAGTCGATCGACCGATTCGGCAGGAATCCCCGGACCACGATCGGTCAGCGACACCCAGATCTGGGTTCCCTTCCGCGCGATGATGAATTCGAACGGTGGCGCCCCGTGTCGTTCTGCGTTGCTGGCGAGATTCTGCAGGATCTGCCGGAATCTTCGTCGGTCCGCCCAGACGGTTCGCCCTGAATCAGCCGAGACTCCCGCCCCGATCCGTTGGGCTGCCGCCGCCACGTCCTCGAGCGGGTCGAAGGATGAGGCATGGATCACGAATTGACCGGAGTTCCTCAGCGCAGTCACGCTGAGGTCTTCGATCACATCGGTGGCGACTTGGGCTTCGGTTGCGATCAGCGCCGCCAACTCTCGTGGTTCCGCATCCAGCCTCGGGTCCTCGGCCAATGCAAGAGACAGGCCGATAACGCCTGTGAGCGGGTTCTTGATGTCGTGGGCTACCGCAGCCACGAACCGGTCACGCTCTACGTGCAACGCCTCGAGCCGTTTCCGAAGATCCGACGCCCAGCCCACGTAGAGGCCGATGAGGGGGATTGCGCCGAGTGCGAAGAGGCCTTCGACCCCGGCGAACATGTCCCAACCGGGGGTGTGCCCGTCGGCGAGGAACAATCCCACCTGGAGAGGGAGGAATCCGGCGGCCACCCACTTCGCTCCTCGTGAGCCGAACAGGTGGGCGGTGATGATCGCAGGCGCAATCGCAGCGGCGGCGTACATGTCGTTGAGAGGGGTGGCGTGCCCGAACGGGAACGAGACCGCATAGGCGACCCAGGCGAGCGCCGTGATCGCCATGGCTCGCCGGGTCGACCGGGTGCCCGTCCTCGTTCTCTGCACGTTCGATCCCCCTTCTTTCAGCCGATCATCTCTGACCGAGTGCCGCCAGGTATTGGCCTCTCACTTCATCGACGAGGCCGGTCACATCGTCGGCGTCGAGGCCTGCGGTCGGGACGGCGGGGAGCACGTTGACGTGAACGGTCGCCGGGCGCATCACGATCGTCCCGCGCGGTTGGACGTCGAGGGAATTGTGGATCACGATCGGCACGATGGGCGCCTGAGCCGCGATGGCGAGATGGAAGCCGCCCTTCTTGAAGGTTCCGAGGGCCGGAGTCCGTTGCCGGGTGCCTTCAGGGGCGATCGCGATGCTCAGCCCTCCCTCCAGCGTCGCCGTGGCGTGCTTCAGAGCATCCACGGCTCCGGCCGGATCGCTGCGGTCGATGAACACGACGTCGCCGAGTGAGAAGATCGGACCGACGACCGGCATGTACTTGAGCTCGGACTTGGCGACGGCCGTGACGTCGCGGCGCAGCAGCTTCATCAACACGATTCCGTCGAAGTTGGATTGATGGTTGAACATGAACACGCACGGACGGTGAGCCCACAGGTGCTCCTCACCACTGGTATCGATTCGCACCCCTGCGAGAGACGTGGCGTAGTCACCCCAGGTGGACATGGTGAGGTTGACGCCGAGCCGTTTCGAGCCGTTGAGCAACCCGGTCAAGAGCCCCGCGGTGGCGGCGGGAACGACCGACGACTGGGCAAGCACGGTTCGTACCACCTGAGCCCTGGTCGGGCGGCCCCGACTGTCGAAGGACGCTTCGGTCCAGCCTCGCGCCTTCGCCTCTTTGGCCAGTTTGCGATCGGGGTTGAGCGGCTGAGGGTGTCCGACTGCGTCCAACAGTGGGAGGTCCTCGTATCCGTCCGTGTAGAAGAACGCATCAGCCAGATCGAGGTCGTTGCTCTGGGCGTACTCGATGGCCGCAGCCGCCTTGCCAGGTCCGTAGACGACGGGGTGAGTCACTTCACCCGTGACATTCCCCTCGTCGTCGATCGCAAGGTGGTTGCAGATGACATGGTCGACACCGAGGTCGTCGGCGATGTGACGAACCTGGAAGTCGTTTGCCGCTGAGATCAGCACGACTCGGTGTCCTCGCGCTCTGTGGTTGGCGATGATCGTGCGGGCTTCGGGATACACCCAGGACGCGATCTGGTTTCGATACACGGATTCGGCGACCTCCGCCACGTCGCGAACCGGGGTGCCGGCCAGGGCGCGGGTCGACGCCTCGAGAAGCTCGACGAAGTCGGCGCGTCCCAACTGGTATCGCAGTGCAACCGCACCGACGCCGATGTCTCCGGGGGCCGGCCGCTTCATGCGTTCGAGCGCGAACGCAAATGCGGTGAACCCGGAGACGAGGGTCCCGTCCATGTCGAAGAAGGCCACCGTCTGGCGGCCTTCGGGAGCGGCGGCGATCTCGTCGAGGAGCGGGGCGGGTATCACGGTCCTGAAGCGTAGATGAGCAGTCGTCTTGTCGGCTCAGATCAGCTTCGAGAGGATGAGCACACTCTTGGTCCGTTCTGCGCTGGGATGGTCTCTGATCGATTCGATTGCGGGCTCGAGATCGGCTGGGGTGGCACATCGGAGATGAATGAGGGCATCTGCCTCACCGGTGACGGTGTAGGCGGCGATGACCTCGGGGATCTGGTCGACCATCGAACGGATGTGGTCGCGACCGGTCTTGCCTCGACAGAACAACTCGACCAGTGCCTCGGTGGCCGACGGTTGGTCGATGGACGCGTGGTATCCGGTGATGACACCCTCCTCCTCGAGGCGGTCGACCCGGCGTTTCACCGCCGGTGCCGAGAGTCCCACCTCCGCACCGATCGATGTGAACGATGCGCGTGCTGCCTTCTGCAAATGCGCAATGATCTGTGTGTCGATGACATCCATGCGCAAGATTCTAATGCAACTCGCAGGTTCTTGGTATCGACTCTTGTGCAGTCGGCGGATAGGCTCATCACACCCCCCAAAGAGCGAGGACCCGATGAACCGATATCTCATGTGCCGGCCCGAGCACTTCGACGTCGTCAGCACGATCAACCCATGGATGGACCCATCGGTGCCCGTGTCTCGCACCAACGCACTGACGCAATGGGAGACCCTCGTCGACACCTATGAGCGGCTCGGCCATCAGGTCGACCTGGTTCAGCCCGCCGCCGGCCTCCCCGACATGGTCTTCGCCGCCAACGCTGGTGTTGCCATCGACAACAAGATGATGGCCGCAGTCATGTGGAGCCTGGAACGCCGCCCCGAGGAAGCGCATTACCGGAAGCACTTCGACACGGCCGGGTTCGACGAGGTCTTCATCCCAGAGCACGTCAACGAAGGCGAAGGAGACTTCCTCTTCACGGGAGAAGTGCTCCTCGCAGGGACGGGCTTTCGCACCGACCCGAGAGCCCATGCCGAGGCCCAGACGTTTTTCGATGTCGAGGTCGTCACGCTCCGACTCGTCGATCCTCGCTGGTACCACCTCGACACCGCGCTCTTCGTGATCAACCCCGAACTGGTGGTCTGGTTCCCTGGCGCCTTCGACCCGGCCGGCGTCGCCGAGCTTCGCCGCCGCTTCCCGGACGGGATCGAGGCGACGGAAGCCGAGGCGCTGGCATTCGGTCTGAACTCCACCGCCGACGACCGGCACGTCGTGATGCCTGCATCGGCGCCCTCTCTGGCCGAACGGATCGCCGACGCCGGCTTCGACGTCCATACGGTGGATCTCTCCGAACTGCTCAAGGCGGGCGGCTCCGTGAAGTGCTGCACCCTGGAACTGAGTACGCGGACATGACTGGAACTGAGTACGCGGACATGATTCGTGGGGGGAGTGACATGTGGGGGGCGACCCAGTGACATGTGGGGGGCGACCCAGTGACATGTGGGGGGCGACCCCCACACCCCCGAGCCCAACCTCACC
>CBDTXZ010000058.1:0-15599 GCA_965364515.1 uncultured bacterium | reverse complement strand
GACCCAGACGGGGCCACCTGGGCCCTTGGGGGGGGTTTCGTATGTCTGCGAGTCGCAGTTCTATCGGCCGGACAGACCTGCTGCTGAAGGGAACCGGGCGCTGGGCCGTCTCAGAACCGGTGGCCTTTCGGGACCGCGACGATGCCCGACTCTGCGACCTCGAAGCCGTTGGCGCGATCCTCCTCGGGGTCGAACCCGATTCGGAATCCGGGCGGGACCACCACCTTCTTGTCGATGATCGCGTTGCGGACGGTCGCCCCGCTGCCGATCATGACATCCTCCCCCAGCACGCAGTGGTCGATGCTTGCGCCCGGCTCGACCCTGACCCACGGCGCCAGAACCGAGTGATGGACGAAGCCACCGCTGATGACGACACCGTTCGCAACGATCGAGTCGCTCATCTCACCGGCGCCGTAGTCGGCAACTGCCACCACCTTGGCCGGTGGCGCCGTGATGTCCGAGGTGTAGATCGGCCAGTCTCGGTTGTACAGGTTGAAGACCGGATCGACGGACACGAGATCCATGTGCGCTTCGAAGTACGAGTCGAGGGTCCCCACGTCACGCCAGTAGGCGTGCTCGCGCTCAGTCACTCCGGGCACCTCGTTCTGGGTGAAGTCGTACACGTGGGCTTCGCCCTTGTCGACCAGGGCCGGGATGAGGTCGCCGCCGACGTCGTGCCTCGAGTCATCCGATTTGGCGTCTTCCTTCACCAGATCGATGAGCACGTCGGCGTCGAAGACGTAGTTCCCCATCGAGGCGAAGGCCATGGTCGGGTCGTCCGGTGTGCTGGGCGGCTCGGCCGGCTTCTCCCAGAACTTCTCGATCTTGGTGCTGTCGTTGGACTGTTGGATGACACCGAAAGCCGTCGCTTCGGCGATCGGGACCCGGATCCCCGCCACCGTCACTCCGGCGCCGGAGTCGACGTGGGCTTGGAGCATCTGCCTGGGGTCCATCCGGTAGATGTGGTCCGCACCGAACACGAAGATGTGCTCCGGCCGCTCGTCCTGGATGATGTTGATGTTCTGGAAGAGGGCATCGGCCGACCCGACGAACCAGCGTTTGCCCATGCGCATCTGCGCCGGCACCGACGTCACGTAGTTGCCCAACAGCGTGCTCATCCTCCAGGTGCGGGAGAGGTGGACGTTCAGGCTGTGGCTCTTGTACTGGGTGAGCACCACGATCCGTCGGTAGCCACCGTTGACCAGGTTCGACAGGGCGAAGTCGATGAGCCGGTAGTGACCGCCGAAGGGAACCGCAGGTTTGGCGCGATCGCGCGTCAGCGGCATGAGACGTTTCCCCTCGCCTCCGGCCAACACCATCGAGAGAATGCGGCGGGTGGACGGAAGGGCTGCCATGGGTCGTTCCTGTCTCGGGTCGTCCTGAACCTAATCCCACGGCGTGCCGGGTTCAGGCTCGACGGCGGGCCTTCCTGCCAAGAAGAATCGGATCAGGGCTGGTCTATGCGGGAGTGAGGAAGGTGACCGACATCGGTGGCACCAGCATCACCAGCGACTGATCATGCCCATGAGAGGCCTCGTCGATGGTCTCGAGGCCCTTGGGGACGAGCCCCGACCCTCCGAACTCGTCGGCATCGGTGCACAGGAGCGTCTTCCACTTCCCCTCGACCGGCACGCCGAAGCGATAGTCGTGCCAGGCCTCGGGCGTGAAGTTGCACACCACGACGACCGGCGGGTGGTCTTCCGCAGTTCGGAGGAACACGAGCGATGCCCGCGAGATGTCGTCTGCTTCGATCCATTGGAAGCCGCGTGAGTCGGTGTCCCACATGTGGAGCGCCGGCGTCTCCCGGTAGATGCGATTGAGCTCGCCGACCAGTCGCATCACGCCGGCGTGGACCGGGTAGTCGAGGAGATGGAACGGCAGTTCGGCCTCGTGGTTCCATTCCCGGGGGTCGGCGATCTCCGCCCCCATGAACACCAGCTTCTTGCCCGGCAACGCCCACTGGTATCCCAGCATCGACCGATAGCTGGCAAACCGTTTCCATTCGTCTCCGGGGTGCTTGTCCAGGAGCGACTTCTTGCCGTGAACCACCTCGTCGTGGCTGAGCGCCAGCACGTAGTTCTCGGTGAAGGCGTAGAGACCGCGGAACGTCAGCATGCGATGCTGATCCTCGTACGACCGGTAGATGGGATCGTTGGCGAAGTAGCGGAGCGTGTCGTTCATCCAGCCCATGTCCCACTTGTATCCGAAGCCGAGCCCACCGACGTCGACCGGCCGTGTGACGAGGGGCCAGGCGGTGGATTCTTCGGCGATCATCTGGATGCCGGGGAACCTGCCGTAGACGGACTCGTTGAGCTCACGCAGGAACGAGACGGCTTCGAGGTTCTCGTTCCCCCCGTATTCGTTCGGGATCCACTCGCCGTCCTTGCGTGAGTAGTCGAGGTAGAGCATGGAGGCGACGGCGTCGACGCGCAGGCCGTCGACGTGGAAGACATCGAACCAGTGGTGGGCCGAGGACAGCAGGAACGACCTCACCTCGTTCCGCCCGTAGTTGAAGATGTAGGAGCCCCAGTCGGGGTGGTAGCCCTGACGGGGATCCTCATGTTCGTAGAGGTGGGTTCCGTCGAAACGGGCGAGCCCGTGCGCGTCGACGGCGAAGTGTGACGGCACCCAGTCGAGGATCACGCCGATCCCGGCTTGATGGAACAGATCCACGAAGGCCATGAAGTCCTGGGGAGTCCCGAATCGTGAGGTCGGGGCATACAGGCCCGTTCCCTGATACCCCCACGAGCCGTCGAACGGGTACTCCATGATCGGCATCAACTCGATGTGTGTGAACCCGTTCAGCTGCAGATGTGAGATCAGGCCGGCGGCCAGGTCCCGGTAGTTGCGGCCACCCTGGCGTGTCCAGGATCCCAGGTGGCACTCGTAGATGGAGATGGGCGCCGTCTGGGCGAGCTTGTCGACGCGAGCGTCCATGTACTCGGAGTCACCCCACTCGTACTCGCGCCCCCAGACGATCGAAGCGGTATTCGGGCGGGTCTCGGCGTGGAAGGCGACGGGGTCGGCCTTCTCGAGGCGGCGTTCTCCGACCTTCGGTTTGATCGAGTACTTGTACTTGGCCCCCTGGCCGACGTCGGGAACCGTCACCTCCCAGACTCCGGACTCGGAGGGATACATCGAGTGCTCGTCAGGATTCCAGCCGTTGAAGTCGCCGACGACGGACACGGCTTCGGCGTTCGGCGCCCACACCCGGAACGTGGTGCCGCCATCGAACGGTTGTGCGCCGAGCACGTTTCCGAGCCCCTGATGTCGACCGCCGTTGAAGAGCCAGCGGTCATGTTCGGTGAAGTCTGTGACCATGCGTCGAGCCTAGGACCCCGGTGGTCGGTGCGTCCCTCCCAGACCGACTATCCGGGGACGATCTTGGAGATGGTCCCGCCGAGCGAGACGATGTACATCTCTCCGAACCCGTCGGTGCCGAACGAGGCGAGCGAACTCGTGGAGAGGGCACTCCACGTCCTCCCGTCCACCGGGCCGGATCCGTCGTATCGGAACGACCCGACCCATCCGAACACGAAGTCGCCGTACAGGTAGTGGCCGACGAGTGCCGGGATCTGCGAGCCCCGGTAGACGTAGCCGCCCGTGATCGAGCGACCGACCGAATGCGTGTACTCCGCGATCGGGCCGGTGAGCCCGGCGGTGTTGCAGCTGGAGGCGGCGTAGCACGAGGAACCTTCGGTCACCGGCCAGCCGAAGTTCGTTCCGGCGTCGAACAACGACACCACGTTCACCTCTTCGAGCTGGTTCTGGCCGACATCGGCGATGTACATCCGGTTGCCGTCGATCGAGAACCGCCACGGGTTGCGGACGCCCGGGTAGTACACCTCGTTCCCGAACGGGTTGCCCGGCGCGGCGTTTCCGGTCGCAGGGTCGAGCCTGGCGATCGACCCGAGGATGGTGCCGGTGTTCTGACCATTGCGGTACGGGTCGCCTCCCCCGCCGCCGTCACCGAATCCGGCATAGAGATAGCCGTCGGGCCCGAAGGCGAGCATTCCGCCGTTGTGGTTGCTCGCAGGCTGGGCGATGACCTTCAGGATCCGCTCCGATGATGCGTCTGCGATCGAGGGATCGGAGCTCACGGAGTACTCGGCGATGACGCCTGCTCCGTCGCCGGGTCTCGTGTAGTGGACGTAGAACAGACCGTTGGACGAGTAGTCGGGGTGAAATGCGAGGCCGATCAGACCGCGCTCCCCGCCCGACAGCACCTTGCTCGAGATGTCGAGGAAGGTGCTGACGGTCCCATCGGAGATGAGCTGGATGCGACCCGGCTGCTCGACCACGAAGAGCCGGCTGTCGCCGACCGGGGCGTCCAGGAACAGCGGGCTCTGGAGGCCGCTGGCGATCTCGACCTTGGACAGGGCCAGACCCTGGACCGAGGGACGGGCGGGAACGGGCTCGACCGGCAGATCGAATGCCCGGGCCACGAACGACCCCATCTGGGCGCGCCCGACGGCGTCGGCTGGGCAGTAGCGGAGCGGGGAGGTGTCACACCCAGACGTGATCTCGAGTTCGGCGAGCCGCTCGACGAGCCCCTCGTACCATTCTCCGGACGGGACATCCGAGAAGCGGGTCGGCTGCTCGGATGCAGATTCGCCGAGCGCACGAATCAGGAAGGCGGCCATCTCGGCGCGACTCACGGGACCGTCGGGTCTGTAGGTGCCGTCGGTGTAGCCCGTCGTGATGCCGAGTTCGACCAAGCGTTCCACGAACGGTGCGTACCAGGCCGACGCCGCGACGTCCGAGAACGTCCCAGACGAACTCGGCGAAGGATTCGGCTCGCCCAGCGCACGGACGACGAACGCGGCCATCTGGGCGCGCGTGACGACGCCGCCCGGGCAGTAGAGGTCGCCGACCGGATCGCATCCGGTGGTCACTCCCGCATTGAAGATCGCCTCGATCGCCGATTCGTGGACATTTCCGTCGTCGTCGATGAACGAGCCTCCCGGAGCGGTGGCCGCTCCCGCGGTCACCGAGCCGAGCATCGCCAGCACGGTCACGATCAGTGCCAATCGAACGGGCATTCGCATAGGTTCACTCCCCCGTCGTGTGGGCCCGAACTGTATCGGTGTCGACTTCCTGGAGGAGCCACAGACCGAAGGTGATCGGGACGGTCTGGGTGACTGCCAACCCGAGAGCGATGATCGCCATCACCCATTTCAAGGCGCCGAGCGGTCCGGTCAGATTCGTCTCGACGTCGTCGAGGAGCAGCCCGACGTCGGCGATCGTCTCCTGGTATCCGGCGAGTGTTCTCGCAGTGGCGACGAGCTCGCGTCGGAGGTCGCTGAGATCGCCGGCGATCACCAGGGTGTCGCTGCCGAACTCGCTGAGGCTGTCGGCGGCGGAGTCGATGAGCGGGCCTTGACGCCGAAGGTCTGCGGGGATGTCGGCCAATCGTTGATCGAGATCGTCGATCGCCTCGTCGAGCGGGATCTCTGGGTCGTAGTCGACGCCAAAGAAGGACAACGCCGTCAGCGTGCCGTCGATCACCCCGGCAGTCGCCTGGATCGGAGCGAGCGATGCACGCACCGAATCGAGGCTGCCTGGGACATCGTCTGATATGAGCTCCCCGAGGTTGGAGGTGAGGGCCGAGAGCTGGGTGAGCGTGACGGACGCATCTGCAGCAGACTGCTGCGTCGTTCGTAGTCCTTCCGATACGGCAACGAGAGCGTCTTCGACCGAGGTGACGGTGCCGGAGACGGACTCGAGCAACCCGTCGGCGATTTCGACTGAGCGTGACGATGCGGTGGCGGTTTCTCCGATGATGGACCAGGCCAGGACCGCCGCAGCGAGGCCGGCGATCGCTCCGGCGACTCCGCCGACGAGCCAGGTTCTCGCAAGCCAGGTGGGAACAGGGGGCATCGGTGGATCCTACCCATCGACCCGACGCCGGCTCCGGCCTCGGTACCTTGAATCGATGCGCAAGACCGCCGCTGCCATCGCTGCACTCTTCTTCGCGAACGGCGCCGCCTTCGCCAGCTGGGCACCGCGCATCCCCGAGCTCGCCGACCGGATCGACGTCGATCTCGCCGGCCTCGGTCTGACCCTGGTGATGGGCGGGGTCGGGGGCCTCGCGGGAACGGGTCCTGCGGGACGTCTGATCGATCGCCTGGGAAGTCGTCGGGTGGCGATCGGAGGGGCCCTCGGCGTGTCTGCGATGGCGGCGGCGATCGGCTTCGCCCCCACCCCGATCGTGTTGGGGGCTGCGCTCTTCCTCACCGGGTTCTCCGACATCTCGGCGGATCTCGGCATGAACGCCCAAGCGGTTCAAGTCGAGATCAACGGGAAGTCCGCTATGAACCGGTACCACGGACTGTGGAGTCTCGGCACCGTGACAGGAGGAATCGTGGGAGCCGCGGCCGTCGGTGCGGGAGTGAGCCTCGAAGCCCACCTCCTCACGGTCGGGGTGACGATGGCTGCAGTCGCTGCGGCCTCGAACCGTCACTTGACCGACCAGGAGCCGCCGGCCCCGATCGAATCCGAGGAGAAACCGTCCTCACTCCGCCCGATGATCCTCCTCGGGCTGCTCGGCCTCGGCGCAGCTTTTCTGGAGTCGCCCGGTGTCGAGTGGTCGGCCACGTTCGTCGACGAGGTCTTCGACTCGTCGCCGGCGACGGCAGCGCTCGGCTTCGTCGCCTTCACCGTGGGGATGACGACTTCCAGGCTCCTCGGCGACTTGGTGGCGAATCGCTGGGGCAACGCCCGCGCTCTCTCCGGTTCATTGCCGGTGGCAGCGGTCGGCTGGACGGCGTTGGTGCTCGCCCCGGTCCCATGGGTGGCGATTGCCGGTTTCGGTTTCGCCGGGCTCGGAACGGGAATGATCTTCCCTCAGCTCTATGCGTCGGGCGGCTCGGGTGTGCTGGTGTCCCAGGGGCGCGGTCTGAGCTCGATGTCGTTCGGTGCGCGCCTGGGCTTCCTGCTGGTCACCCCGACGGTGGGATTGCTCGGATCGGCCGTCGGGCTGCGGATCGCACTCGCCGCCGTTGCTGCAACCACGCTCGTCGGCTTGACGGTGCTCGGCCGGGCGAATACCCGGGCTGCTTCCTCCGCCTGAACCGTCCGGATTCCACAGCCACTCGCATGCCTCTTTACATCTCCCCTCCGGTCTTGACAGTGCGAACACTGTTCGCATATAGTGCCCCAACAACTGCGAACAGTGTTCGCACTCATGGAAAGGGACTTCATGTCGACACTGCACACCGTGCTCGGCGCTACCGGCGGCGCCGGCCGTTCGATCGCCGAAGAGCTCATCCGCCAGGGCCACCGCGTCAGAACCGTCAACCGATCGGGCTCACCCCTGCCTGATGCCGAGGAGACACTCGCCGCCGACATCGAGACGGCAGCTGGTGCGGCCGAGGCCGTGGCCGGAAGTGACGTGGTGTATCTCGCAGCGCAGCCGCCGTACGACAAGTGGCAAGGGCGCTTCCCAGCGATGCTGCGCAATGTGCTCGACGCCGTCGAGCAGGGCGGCGCCAAGCTGGTCATGGTCGACAACCTCTACATGTACGGACCGGGGTCGTCCCCGATGACCGAAGACACCCCGATGGGTGCCGCCGACAAGAAGGGGAAGGTCCGCATCGAGATGGTCGAGATGCTCGACGCCGCCATCACACGGGACGTGCGGGTCACGAGCGGACGGGCATCGGACTACTTCGGCCCCGATTCGGCGAACTCGACAGTCACCGCCCTGGCGATCGAACCCATCTCGGAAGGGAAGGCACCGAAGTGGATGGGACGAACCGACGTCGCTCATTCGCTCGCATATCTACCGGACGTCGCCCGGGCCTACGTGGTCCTGGGGACCGACGAACGGGCCGATGGCCATCACTGGGTCCTCCCCCACATCGCCACCGTGACCGGAGCGGAGTTCCTCGACCTCGTCACTGAGACGGCGGGCTTGGCGGGCTCGAAGGGGCGCATCTCCAAGCCGATGCTGATGATTGCCGCCCCCTTCCACTCGATCTCGAGAGAGAGTCTCGGCGTCTACTACCAGTGGAGTCAGCCATTCGTCGCCGACTCGAGCCGATTCGAGTCGACCTTCGGCCCCTTCCAGAGCACCCCGCTCACCGAGGCGGTCGCCGAGACACTCGGAATCCAGCACGAGGTCGGATGAGACGCATCCCGCGGCGCCCCTGGAACTCGGCCGGCGACGGCACTCCGACCATGGCTCTCGATGGACTAGTCATTCCGAGTGAAAACCATTCATGAGCATCCGACCCGGGCTGATCGCCTAGGCTCACGGTTTCCGATCTGGTGGGACCTCGGGCAGAAACCTGCCGGTATGCAAAGGATTGGATTCGGACGACACAGCCAGATGACTCACGCGATGATGGCGTAGTCCGAACGGCGCTCGGCGAGGGTGAACTAGGGAGACTTGGGCAGATGACGTATCAATGGAACCGGTCTACGACCACCGCGCTGCACGTTGTGCTGGCGTTCACCCTGCTGACCAGCCTGTTGACAGGCACGCTCGGCCAGATCCCCGTCGCAGCTGCGGCACCGGTCCAGATCGATTCGTGGGCCCAATTCCCGGACGCCGACGACACAAGGTCAGGCGTACAGCTCGACCCCGGCCTCTACGTGCTGTCCGACACGGTGGTCATTCCGGAAGGCGCCACGCTCGAAGGCTTGCCCGAGTCCGCCTGGGAACCCGACCGGCTCTTCTATGACGCAAGCGGCACGCTCGTCGACAACGTCTGCGTCGATGACGCTTCACCGCGAACCGCCGTCACGATCTGTGCCACGGGTGGCGGCAACGGCCCGGGTTTCTCGGCGTTCTCGATTCCGTCGGGCAGCGCGACGATCTCCAACCTCACAATCACCGGCGCCAACACGAACGGCAAAGGGGGCGCCATCAACGTCGGCGCCGGCGCGACACTGAATCTGAACGACGCATTCGTCTTCGGGAACAGCGCCGACGAGGGCGGCGGCCTCTACAACGCCGGGACCGCCATCATCCGGCGTTCGACGCTCCAAGCGAACACGGCCAGCCGCAAGGGTGGAGGCATCGAGAACGACGGCACGCTCTCGCTCGTCAACTCCACGCTGACGCAGAACGTCGGAAAGGGTGGCGGCGGCCTCTCGACCGCGGGCACCGCATACCTCTCCTTCGTGACCGTCCACACCAACGAGTCGACCAACAAGATCGGCGCCGGCACGCTCCGAAACGGCGGAACGCTCACGGTCAAGAGCTCGATCGTCGCCAACAACATCGGTTCCGACGGCCAGTTCCACGACTGCTCGGGCACCCCGGACTTCGTCGGGGTGAACCTGGTCAGTTCCAGCCAGGGCTGTAACCCCGGCGCACAGACGATCGACCTCGAAGTCGAGGGCGTCTCATTGACCCTGCCCGGACCGGGCGACTTCGGCGGCCCAACCCCGACCCACCCGCTCGACCCCAACGACCCCGGCGCCGTGTTCGCCATCGACGCCGCCGACTCGTGCGATCCGCTCGCTGCCGACACATACGCCGTTGCCCCCGTCGACACCGACCAGCGCGGCAGAGATCGCGTAGACGCCTGCGACCTCGGAGCATTCGAAGTGAGCCTCGGGATCGACGTCGACCTGACGACGAGCATCGACGCGGTGGAAGTCGGCGCTGTCAGCGTGCCGCTCGAGAACCTCCAACCGGCGAGCGTCGCCGCTGAGGAGTTCGGAACGACCGCCTCCACACAGCTCTCGGCAATTCAGCTCTCCGCCATTCAGCTCTCCGCCATCCAGCTCTCGGCGATCCAGCTCTCGGCAATCAATCCTGAGGTTGCCACCCTGCTGACAGCCCAGCTGTCGGCGATCCAGCTCTCCGCCATCCAGCTCTCGGCCATCCTCACCGAAGCACTCCAGCTCTCGGCGATCCAGCTCTCGGCAATCGACCTCTCTCAGATCCAGCTGTCGGCGATCTCCCAATACGACGAAGGTACTCAGATCGACGATCTCCTTTGTGACGCCAACGGCACGCAGGAGTACTGCGGCTTCCCGCTTCAGGCGCTGACTTTCCCCGAACTGATCGCCGCCGAGCCGGGGATCACACTGGCCGACATCGATTTCCGATCGACGCAGCTGTCGGCCATCCAGCTCTCGGCGATCGTCATCGCCCAGCTTCCGCTGGAAGTCCTCCAACTCTCGGCAATCGACACAGAGAACAAACAGCTGTGGTGCAGCGCTCTCGGCCTGGATGAAACCGAATGCACCAACCTGCAGATGAGCGACAGTCTGTTGGAGCTTGCTGCTCAGTCGGCCTACAGCGACGACACTTTGGACACGGCGCAGCTCTCCGCCATCCAGCTATCCGCCATCCAACTCTCGGCAATCGGAAGCTTGGAGCCGGCGCAGCTCTCGGCCATCCAGCTCTCGGCCATCCAACTCTCAGCGATCGATTGGGCTTCCACCCAGCTGTCTGCGATCCAGCTCTCAGCCATCCAGCTCTCGGCGATCCAGCTCTCAGCCATTTGCGGAACGTGTGATCCCTCGGACTACGAAACCCTCGGAGATGTCGCGGCCGAAAACCCCGAGTTGTTCGTCCAGGCTTTCGATCTCTTTGAAGGCGGGACTGTCGGCGATCTCCTCGAGGCATTCGGCTCCGGGCCGCTCGCCGACTCCGACTACACCCTCGCAGACCTCCTCTTTGGGTTGATCCCTTCGTCGACCCTGGCGTGGGAAGAGCTCGGCGACCTCGCTTCGTTGCCGCTGGCCGACGCTGCGGACAACACCGGGACCACACGGGAGGGCGACGGCATCAAACAGCCGACGTTCGACTACGAGATCACGATCGACGTCCAGGGCCCTGAGTCCCTGGTCGATGTAGGGCTCACACTGCCCGACGGGTTCACGTTCGCGCGACCCGATGGCACGGTTGAGGACCTGACGGTGCCCTACGTTCGGCTCGATGGAGTTGGTGACGGAACGCTTCTGCCGACGGCGCTCGATCCTTCGACCACCTGCCTGACAGCCGGCGACCTGGTCTTCCTGGATCTGGCGCTGTCGGAAGGGCAGTATGTGCTGTCCGTGCCGGTCTGGGCCGGCGTGGAGCTCGGTTCGTTCGAGGCATCCGCCTCCGTGTGTGCAGAGGCAGACGTTCAGACTGCCGAGGCCGGTCCAGCGACTGCCTCGATCACAGTCGTCGAGGGCGCACCGTCGACCGGAACCGTCCTGACTGACAACGTCGAACTCGCCCACATCGCCACGTCGGGCGAGACGGAGCTGTACCAGTTCGAACTCACAGGACGGGCGCAAGCTCGGATCAACCTCAGCAATCTGGCAGACGACCTCGACCTGGTCCTGTTTGGCCCACCGTTCGAGGCCCCGCTGCGCGGTGAGCCAGAAGTCGGGTACGGGTTCGTAGACGACTTCGCCTACGACCTGACACCCGACGACGACGTCCTCGACCCCAACGCGCTCAACGACCTCCCGCTCGAGCCGCCCGCAGGTCAGGTGCTGCATGCCGTCGCCGCTCGACGGGGAACGGCCGATGAGCTGATCGACACCGGCGCCCTCCGACCCGGGATCTACACGATCCAGGTGTCGGGGTACAACGGAGCCACCGCGAACCAAGCGTTCGCACTGAGGCTGCGGACCACGCCTCTCCCCGATGTGGTTTGCCCCGGGGAGCTCGGAACCCTGCCGACCGGCGGAGACGCCCCGGTCCCGACGGGGATCAACGCCTTGTTCCTGTACAACTCGAGCACGTATGGCGATGCGGGCACGCTCCAGAGCCTCGTATCGGACACAGGCTGGGGAGACACGGGCATCACGCCAGCGTTGATCGCGGTCGATCTGGACGGCGAAGTGGCGGCAGCGTTGAACGCCTGGGCGTTAACGCCGTGTGATCCACTGGCGGCCAACGACGTGGTCCGGATGATCGGATCATCTGTCCTCGACCCGATCATCGACGCCAACCCGGGCCTGGAGTACGTCGTGATCGTCGGAGACGACTCACAGATTCCGTTCGCAAGGATGACCGACGGCGTGTTCGTCTCGAACGAGGCCGTGCACGGGCTCACCATCGCCGAGGTCGGACAACTCAAGGCGGCACTCACCGAGGGCTTCTACCAGAGTGACGATCCCTACGGCTCTCTCAGGGGCATCGCAGTCGCGGATCGAGAGTTCTTCGTGCCGGAGTTCGCCGTTGGACGACTCGTCGAATCCGCAACCGAGATCGAGGGAACGATCACCCGCTACCTGGACAACGCCGGCCTGCTCACTGATGGCGACCCGTCCAACACGCTCGCTGGTGCAACCGGCGACGCGCTGGTCTCGGGATACGACTTCCTCGCCGATGGCGCGCAGAACGTCGCTTCGGCACTCGCCGCCGAGTTCTCCGTCTCGCCACTCATCTCGGAAACGTGGACGGCCCAAGACCTCGAAGATGCGTTGTTCCCGGCTGTGCCCTTGAGCCTCGCCTCGATCAACGCCCACTTCGACGAGACCCGCCTCCTCCCGGCAAACGAGAATCTCGCAGGGACCGAAGACGATTTGTACACGGTCTCGGATTGGCTCTCCGTCCTAGAAGGGCAGCCGTATCACGTGTTCTCGATGGGCTGTCACGCAGCTCTGTCGGTTCCTGACTCGATCATCGAGAACGCAGTGACAGACTGGGCGCAGGCGGCCGCACAAAAGGGTTCCACGTGGCTCGGCAATACCGGCTACGGCTATGGCGACACCGAGGTCGTGGCACTCTCTGAGCGGCTGTCCAGTCTCTACGCTGAGCGAGTCGGCTCCATGCCGATCGGGAAGGCGCTGGTAGGCGCAAAGCAGGAGTACGTCTCCTCGCTCTACACGATCACGCCGTACGACATCAAGATCCTCGAGGAGTTCACCCTCTACGGCCTGCCGATGTCGAGCGTGGTGACGTCGGCAGCCGCTCCGTTGGCATTCGCTCCAGCTGAAGCCGCCACTGAACCGACCGTGTTCAACGATCCGTTCACCGGCTTGGAGAGCTCGATGTACTCCCTCAACTACGACGCCCTGGCAGTCGGAGGCCTCACGCCAGGCGCCTGGACTCCAGGCTACGACCTGCTCACAGTGCAGGGACGGTCGATTCTTCCACAGGAGACGATCGACGTGAGCTCCGCCGGGCGCCAGGTGGCCGGAGTGCTCGTCACGGGCCTGGAGTCTTCGGACAAGCTCCCCTTCACTCCGGTTGTGTTCGACCCTCAGGCCGGCGAGCAATACACGCCCGGTGGCGAGACCGCTGACGCCAGGACCCGGGCGGGCGAGATCACCTTCCCGGCTTCGATTCAATCAGGCGTGAGACGCGGTATCGCCGACGACGGGACGGTGCGTGATCGCGTGGTCGTCGTCCCAGCGCGCCATTACACGGAGACCTGTGAAGACCGGATCGAGATCTTTACCGACATCGAACTGCAGACGTTGTACCGACCCGCGGGAAGCCCGGTTGCCGAGCCATTCATCGCACAGAGCGTCGGCCGTTACGGCGACGACGTGGTGCACTTCGACATCACGGTGGAACCGGCAGCCGGTAGCACCGTCGAACGAGTGCTCGTCCTGTTCCGTGAAGAGAACGCAAGCGGGCCGTGGCTGGCCACAGATCTCGCACCTGTCGACGGCTCGTTCCAGTGGCTCGGAGGACGGCCCCGGCCTGACGGCAGCACAGCTACCTCTTTCGAGTACGTGATCCAGGCAGTCTCGAATTTGGGCGGAGTCAGGCTCGCGACCGGTAAGGCGATCAATTTCGACACGGTCACCCCACAGCTGGCTCAGGGGGTGACCGTGACCGTGGACCAGCAGCAGTCCGGATCACCGACCTTCGGTTGGTACGGCAACAACGTCATTGCGCTCGCGACCTCGGAGTCACCGCTGTGCAGTTATGTGCTCGACGGGCAGTTCAACAGCCCGGTGCCGGACGGTGGGATCATCGCGATCACCGGCGACGGTGGTCACCTGCTCCGCGTCTTCGCCGGAAACGACTGCGAGAACCCCGACAAGCAGGGACTGTTGTTCGTTGCGATCGATGGCTCGGCACCAGAGTCACAGGCCGATGTTGCAGCGTCAGCCGGCAACACCCAGACGGTGACACTCACTGCGTTCGACCCGTTCGGCTCGGGTGTCGAGCGGATCGAGTATCGCCTCGAAGGCGAGTCGACCTACACGACCTACGGCGGACCAGTGGTGGTGACCAGTAGCACTGCGTTCTACTTCCGAGCTGTCGATTTCGTCGGCAACACCGAAATCGAGCAGTCCGTACCGGTCAACATCGACACGACATCACCGGCCGTCTCAGCGGCTGGACTCACCGACGCCGGGTCCGAATACGTCTCGAACACGTGGACGAACGCCAATTCGGTGGACGTCACGGTGACGGCAACCGATGACGAGTCCGGGGTGGCGAGCCTCTCGATCGACGGCGTAGAGGTTGCATCCGATCCGCTCGGTGCAGCCACATTGGCCCACACGGTCAACGTCGACACCGAGGGCGAAACGACGATCAGCTTCGACGCAACCGATGTCGCAGGAAACTCGTCCACTTCTGAGTCCTTCACGGTCAAGATCGACCGAACAGGCCCAGAAGTCAGCGTGAACGCAACAGCAGGCCCTGACGGTGCCACCTACCAGTCGGACACCTGGACCAACCAACCAGTGAACGTAGACATCCTTGCCACCGACACAGAATCAGGCGGCGCAGAAGTCACAGCAACGGTCAACGGAGCACCTGCAACGATCCCGATCAGCCTTGGCGACGATGGCAGCTACACCATCGCCTACACCGCAACCGACGCGCTCGGGAACGAAACCACCGACACGTTCATCGTCAAGATCGACAAGACGAATCCGACGGCGACGCTGTCCCTGAGCGGCAACGTGCTGACCGGCGAAGAGGCCACCGCGACATTCTCGTGCTCCGATGACCTGTCCGGCGTTGCCTCGTGTGTGGTCACCGTCGATGGAGCAGTTCTGAGCGACGGACCGACCAGCGGAACCGTGACACTTCCGTCTTCGGAGACCGGATCCATCCCGGTGGTCGAAGTCACTGTGACAGACAATGCGGGCAACGACTTCTCGATCGACGACACGTACGCCGTGACCTACGGATACTGCTATCTGTATGACCCGGACAAGACGACGAGCGGAGCGGTTGCCGTCAAGATCCGGATCACGACGAACACCTACGACGTCCAGTGTGATGGCACCGAGGAGAACATCTCCGCCAAGACCCTGCAGGTGTACGCATATCAGGTCGACGGCGGTGCCGTCGAGCCGCAGGACTCGGGACAAGCGAACAGCGACCCGACCTTCGAGTTCCGCTATGACGGGAAGCTCAAGGGCTATATCTACAACTTGAACACCGACGGCTTCACAGGGACGGCACCGCATGTGCTCGACTTCACGGTGGGACAAGATCCAACGGCGCAAGATCCAACAACCGGCGAGCCTGTGTACCCGAATGGCGAAGGCCTCGTCACGTACAAGGCCCAGTTCGTTTACAAAGCCTGACCGGCTTCAGCCGAGTGGGATCATCGGGGTCGCGATGACGCCGAGCTGCTCGAACAATTCCGCTTGCCGCAGATTCCAATCGGCGGCTCGCGGATCATCGGTGAGCGTGCGAGCCATCGCCTCGAGCGTGAGGG
>CBDTXZ010000057.1:0-16386 GCA_965364515.1 uncultured bacterium | reverse complement strand
CCGTCGAGGCGGCGCTGGGCATCTCGCAGATCACCGGCGGCGGCGGAGCGGGAACCGGACTCGGAAACCTCGCCTGCGACCCGACGGGCTGCATCCGCCGCCGTCTGCAGAGCGTTCTCCGTGGCTTCACGGGCAGTCCCGCCGTTCGCAAGGACCCGCAGCCCTCGGGCGGCTGCCTTCAAAGCCTCGCTCAACTGCTCGTCGACCCCGGCAAAGTCCTCGGAGCGTTGCGCCAACTCGTCGGCGGCCGCCATCGCGTCGTCGTACGACAGGTCGTCGAGATCCCCGATCAGGGACTCGAGCTGATCGGCGGCCGTGGCACCATCGGCGATCGGATCGGCCCCGAGAGACTGTTCGAGGCCCGACAGGGCGGTCTTCTTTGCGAGCCCTCCGGGATCGAGCGCCGCCAAGAGCTCCTCACGAGCCTCGCCGAGGAGCTCGAGGGCCTCGGGGATGGAGTCCGCAGCGCGCAGTTCCTCGGCGAGAGCCTCCAACTCCGCGGCAACCTGCTCCGGAGCCTCATCGGCCAGCTCATCGATCCGGTCCGCCTCGCTCGCAATGCGCTCTCGGTCGGCTCTGATGTCGGCGACCGCCGAATCGGTGACCGAAGGCAGCAGACTGAGCACGACCGCGGCTGCGAGAGTCAGAGCCGCCAGGTGCGGGAGTGGACGCCTGGGGATCACGCTTCCGAGGCCGTCGACTCCTCGACCGGAAGACCAGGCCTCGGCGGACTCGACCGCACGCCGTTCCGATTCGGACAGGTCGGTGTCGCTCGCCGTCAACTCGAGCGCCGTCGTCACCCGATCGAAGCCGCCGAGCCGCCGGTCGATCTCGAGCGCGGCCCGCTCGCGACTGGGAATCCTTGTGAGGACGGCGATCACGCCAGCCGATCCGGCGACGCCGACGACCGTCCACGCGACCGGTTCGGCCCACAAGACGACGAACACCTGGGAGATACCGATGAGCATGGCTGCCACAGCACCTGCCACGGCGAGCGCGACAACCACCGCCGACAGCAACCACATCAACGTGAGTCGACGACGGCCAGCCTCGATCAGGCTCCGGATCGGATCAGGAAGCGGCATCGTCGACCTCCTGCGCTGGAGACGTCTGGGCTTCTTGTTTGGAGCCACCCCTCATCCGAACCCTCGTCGCCGGAGCGGTGACGATGGCAGTCGCCCGCCAGAGCGAGAGACCCGTGAAGAAGGTGTAGAGGACGACGGTGTAGATCCACAGCGGTGGGCGGGTGTAGTTCACGAACTGTCGGCCGTCCTCGATCCGGATCACCCCCGGTTCGATCCCGACGCCGAGATCGACCGCACCGCCGGCTCCCTGTCGAGCGAACAGATGCAATTCGAGTGGTGTGTACGGACTCGCGAAGAACCGGTCCTGACCAACCTCGAGCGGAGCCTCCACCGCCGACACCAGGCCGAAGTAGGGGTTGGCGAGCGCAAACACCGACTCCACACCTTCTTCCGGAAGCCTCCCCTGATCGTTGAGTGCGAAGAAGTACTCGGCACCGAGGCCGGCGAAACTGAGGAAAGCGATCAGGAACGCGATCACGTAGGACATCGCCACCGCCGCCCGGCTCGATTTCGCTCTCGCCGACATCCACATCGAAATGGAGCCGAGTGTGACCGCGAGCAGTGAGATGAACGCCAGGGCGATCGCGACATCGGTGAGCGTGGTACCACCGAAGATCATCGGCATCGCGATGATCGGCAGGACGGCGATCACGAGAATGCCGAAGTAGGCGATCGAAGAGGTCAGTTTGCCGACCACCAGCTGCATCGGACTCATCTGTGTGACCTGGAGCAGATGGAATGTCTGACGTTCCCGCTCCCCCACGATCGAGAGCGCGGTCAAGCCCGGGACGACCATCACGACCGCCGTCACGACGAGAATGGTCATCGACTCGAAGAGAAACCGCCCCATGAAGCCGGAGGCGAGAGCCTGACCAAGACCGAATTGTGACTGAGCGATCTCTCGGGCGGCGACGAAGAGCAGATAGGCGATCAGGCCGATTGCGAGGATCCAGACGATCAGCAGCCACGGCATGGCTCGCTTGCCACGAAAACGTTCTTTCGTCTCACGTGCCAGCACCGGGTTCATGGCTCGTCCCTCGTGAGGTTCATGAAGAGCTCCTCCAGCCCCGCTGCCTCGACCCGCCATTCGTACACCGGGATGCCGGCCCCGACCAGGCCTGCGAGTTGCGCCGCCGAGGCTCGGTCGTCACCGGCGAGCAGAAAGCCGATGAGCCCGCGCTCGACCGCGACGTCCGTCACGTCGTGACCGGACTCGAGTATCGAGATCGCCTCATCGACGCGATCGTCGGGAATACGGGCCGCGACCCGACGACTTCCCTGGGCGGCGAGCCTGATCTCGTCCATCGATCCCTGCGCCTTCACCACTCCATCGTCGATGACCGCCAGGTGTGAGCAGATCCCTTCGAGCTCGGCGAGGATGTGTGAGGAGATGATCACGGTCTTCCCGAGTCGGCTGAGCTCGGCGATCAACTCGCGCAGTTGTACACGCGCGCGCGGGTCCAGACCGGATGCAGGCTCGTCGAGGATGAGCAGGTCGGGGTCGTGAACGAGCGCCCGGGCCAGTGACAGCCGTTGCTTCATGCCGCGCGACAGCGAGTTGACATCGGAATCGACCTTGTCGGCCAGATCCACCAGCTCGAGGAGATCGGAGATGATCGCAGGACGCGCAGCCGGCGGGACCCGCTGCGCCGCAGCAAAGAAGTCGAGGTACTCACGAGTCGTGAGCGAGTCGTAGAAACCGAAGAAGTCGGGCATCCAGCCGAGCTGCCTGCGGACTGCGAGCGGTTCGCGCTGCGGGTCGACTCCCACCACCTTCACCGTTCCGGCGTCCCGCTCCAGCAGGGTGCTCATGACCAGCATCGACGTCGTCTTTCCGGCGCCGTTGGGACCGATGAGCCCGGTGATGGATCCCTCAGGGATCGAGAGGTCCACACCTCCGAGTGCCGTCACGTCGCCGTATCGCTTCTCGACTCCCTGGAATTCGACGATCATCGATCCCCCCACACGAGCCGGTAGGACTGCGGCGACATCGGCAGCTCGACGAAGCCTCCCTCGAATTGCTGCCGGTTGGCTCCGACTCGGATGACGACGTTGCCCACCGGATCGATGAACCGCTCGGAGACGACATCGTCGGCAGAGACGTCTACCAGGGTGCCGGACTGCCAATCCCACACCTGTTGGCCCAAGCCCTGGGGACCGAACTGTTCGGTCAGCTCGAGCACCGCCGATGTCACACCCATCGGTAGCCGATAGCCGAGCCACATCTCGTCGCTGCTCACGAAGTCGAATCCGGGGCCACCTGAGGGCTCCACGCGTCCGCTCCCGGCCGCCAGGAGCGTGCCTCCGCGTGAGCCTCCGGTCGTGACGGAGTCGTCGAGCGGGACGACGACGAGTGCGTTCCCATCACTCTCCACCGACCGGTCGTCGACCCGGACGCTGGGCTGGAAATCCTCCGAGAAGCCGAACACAAACCGATCGGACACACTTCCCATCACGTTCTGAGCGGCATTTCCGAGCGGCGAGATCACCCGCCACGACCGGTCGTCGAACAGGCCCAGTTGGTTGATCACCGTGTCTCCGAGAAAGAACCCGAATTCGGGTTCGAAGAACTCACGCTGCCCTGCCCCGCGCAGATCGAGCGTCGCCGAGGCCCCGGCCCCCAGCGGTTCGTTCGACACGGTGACCGTCCCTCGATCGAACACGCCCCACGCCCAGAAACCGAAGTCTCCGGCATTCGTGACTTCGACACTGCCGACGCCGGGACGATCCCACTCCGCCGACAGCCGGACGCCTTCGGGTGAGCCGATCGTATTCACCCCGGCAAACCCGAGTTGCTGGAGATCGAACTCGACCTCGGAGCCGACCACTCGACCGGTGGCGGTGGCGATCGGGCGCCCGAACTCGTCGAAGCGGTTCCCGAGCGTGGCCGGGTACACGATGTCGGTCTCGTCGAAGCCGAGCGTGTAGGAGCCCTCGCGGCCCACGGCCAGCACCACCGAGGTTCGCTCGACCGGATCGTCACCCATCACGATCACAGTGGCGTGCGTGACGCTTGCGTCTGCGAGTCGCTGACCCCCGACGACCCAGAACACACCCAACGCGACCACGCTGATCGCGGGAATCGTGAGCCATGCCCAGTCGCGGCGTTGCATTCGACGGAGAACGAGGAAGTTCACCGGCCCGATGAGAATCGTGTAGCCGATGAGAGCACCGAACAGCCATGGCAGGTCCGGAACACCCCCGTCGCCGGCGTTGGTCGCCGCCTCCGAGAGGCCCTGATCCGGCGACTGCCAGAACTCCAGTGGACCGCTTCCCCGTTCGCGGGCGATCAAGAGATCGGCATAAGTCTCCACGTCCGAGATCGATCGCACCACAACGATCTCCCCCTCGCCGAGCCGATATCGACCCGCTCCTGCCGCGTCATCCGGTTGGCCTCCGACGTCGATCCGTCTGCCGATCGAAGCCTCCGGTGGTGGCGCCTGTTCGGTCACCAGGACCCCGCCGGACTCGACGAAGCGCATCTCACGATCACCGAAGTCTCGACCGACGTAATAGTCGAGGACACCGAGCGCGTCGGCCCCGCCGACCTCGACGGCAACGACATCCAGGTCGGTGATCGGCGTCCGGAGGCGGTCGATGTCGTCGACCGGACCGCCTGTTCCCACGCCGACGAGCACCTCCTCGATGGGGTATCTCGGAGTGATCCGGGAGGTCTCGACCTGATCGCCCTCGCCATCGAGCAACTCCACTCTGATGGCGCCGGAAGACGTCGGTGGCGGCATGGTCAATGAAAACAGCTTGGTGGACCCGGCCGGCACCTGAGCCGACGTGCCGACGACCACCGAGCCCATCGAGGCCTGGATCGTGCCGTCGAACAGGACGTCGGAGCTGACCGTGATCAGGAGATCGAATGGGGACCTCGAGTCGAGCCAGCCTTCGAGCCCCGTCGACACATCGACGTCGACGGTCGACTGTGCCGACGCCGGCATGACCCCGAACACGACCGACAGGGCCAGCGCCAGCGAACCGATGAACCGTGACAGAGAGCGCACACAGCAGAGACGTCGTCGACCGCTCGAAGGTTCCCGCATGTCCCTGACGCTCCTCGTGGAGACCGGTTTCGTGGACGCTCGCCGGGCAGCACCCGGCGGTGGATCACTTCTTGGCGGACTGGTAGTACGGGTCGCTGCCCGAGGCGTGGTCGGTGACGTCGATCACGCCGGAGAGGTCGGGAATGGCCTCCATGAGGATCCGCTCGATGCCCTGGCGGAGGGTGACCTGCGCCATGCCGCACCCTTGGCAGCCGCCCATCAACTTGAGATAGGCGATGGTGCCATCGACCGACACGAGTTCGGCGCCTCCTCCGTGCGAGGCGATGGCAGGATTCACCTGTTGTTCGAGAACCGTCTGAATCTGGTCGGCCAGGGGACCGGTGAGGTCGCCCTGCGGTGCTGCGATGGTCGGGGTGGCGGGCGTGTTCGGGTTGTTCATCGCCAGCCCCTCGTCGGACAGCGAGAGGCTCGCGCCGTCGAGTTTCTCGACGTCCTCGGCGCGAACGACCACGGCGAGACTCTCGTGACGCTCGAGGATCTGGCTGTCGGTGACGTCTGCAACCGGCACGAAGCTGAGGTCGTAGGTGAACTGCCCGGCCCGAATGCCGGTCACCTCGATGTACAAGCCGTACTCATCGTCCCCCGGTTCCTGTTCCGCGAGATTCGTGATCATCTCCACGGCATCTTGGGCGATCGAAAGGACGGTGCGGTCTTCGGTATCAGACATGAGGACACCAGCCTACAGGTCACCGGCCGCTTTGAGATACTCTCCGACCATGGGATCGAGGGTCGTGGTCGTTCTACCAACCGAGACGTACCGTGCCGGCGACTTCGTCGAGGCTGCTGCCGGTCTCGGCATCGAGCTCACCATCGCCAGCGAGCAACACCTTCCGCTCCTCGCCGAAGACCGTCAGGTCGAGATCGACTGCTCCGATCCGGTTGGCTCCGCCGAGCGCGTCGCCGACATCGCCTCGGTGACACCGATCGACGCGATCGTTGCCGCCGATGACGCAGGCGTCGAGATCGCGGCTCGGGCCTCGGCGCTCGTCGGGCTTCCGGCCAGCCCGGTCGCAGCAGTACGGGCGACGCTGGACAAGGCGATGATGCGTTCGAAGCTCAGGAGCTTCGAGGTGGCGCAACCGGCGTTCGAAGTCGTGGATGGATCGACGGCGTCGGTCGCGGCAGAGCGGATCGGCTATCCCGTCGTCGCCAAACCTCGCACCAGGAGTGCAAGCATGGGCGTCGTCCGCGCAGATGACGAGTCGGGCCTCATGAGAGCCGCAGCGATCGCACAACGCCACCAGCTCGACGACGACGGGTCGCAGGAGTTCCTTCTGGAGCGCTTCGTCGGTGGTCCGGAGATCTCGGTGGAAGGTCTCCTCTGGGACGGGGAGCTCGAGATCCTCGCCATCTTCGACAAGCCCGACCAGCCGGATGGCCCCTTCTTCCCCGAGACCATCTTCGTCACTCCTTCGTCGCTGGATTCAGCCACCCTCGCCGACGTCGAACGGACGGTGGCTGCCGCAACCAGGGCACTCGGCCTGACCCAGGGGCCGATCCATGCCGAGCTCAGAATCGAAGGAGGCGTGCCGACCGTTCTCGAGGTCGCCGGCCGAACGATCGGCGGTCTGTGTGGCAGGAGCCTGACGTTCGGGCTGATGGGAGACTCGCTCGAGTCGCTCGTGCTCCGTCAGGCGCTGGGGCTCCGCAAGCGAGGCTCGCGACGGTTCCCGGGAGCGAGCGGGGTCCTGATGATCCCGATCCCGACCGCAGGGACGCTGACCGCGGTGGAAGGCCTGGAGGTTGCCAGGTCGGTCGATGGCATCACCGATATCGAGCTCTCGATTCCGATCGGTTCCGAGGTACTGCCTGCTCCGGACGGCGATCGATACCTCGGATTCGTCTTCGCTCGAGCTGTCGATCCGTCCGGAGTGCTCTCTGGTCTCCGGGCGGCTCACGAGGCGATCACCGTGATCGTCGAGGGCTGAGACTCAGCAGGCCGGCACGTTCACGGCGAGACCACCGAGGCTCGTCTCCTTGTATTTGTGGTGCATGTCGAGCCCGGTTTGACGCATGGTCTCGATGGCGACATCGAGCGATACGAAGTGCTCGCCGGTGCCGCGGAGGGCGAGCGAAGCTGCGGCAATCGACTTGATGGCCCCGATGGCGTTGCGCTCGATGCATGGGACCTGGACGAGGCCCGCAACGGGATCACACGTGAGCCCGAGGTTGTGCTCCAAGGCGATCTCTGCGGCGTTCTCGACCTGCTCGGGCGTGCCACCGAGCACCGCCGCCAGCCCGGCGGCCGCCATCGCCGACGCCGATCCGACTTCCCCCTGACAACCGAGCTCGGCACCGGATATGCCGGCATTCGCCTTCAGGAGAGAACCTATGGCCGTCGCCGTGAGGAGAAACTCGGTTTCGTCGCCGGTCGTCGTACAGAACTCGGCGGCGAACCTCAGCACCGCCGGAAGGATGCCGGCGGCGCCGTTGGTGGGAGCCGTCACGACTCTGCCGCCGGCGGCGTTCTCCTCGTTGACTGCAGTCGCATAGACGCCGGCCCAGTCGCTCGGGCCGGTGGGAGGCAGATGGCGATCCCCCTCGGAGAGATCGAGGCCGAGGTCGCGTGCACGGCGTCGTATTGCGAGCGAGCCGGGGAGCACTCCCGTCGTTCGCATCCCGCGATCGATCGAGTCGTTCATCACGTCGACGATCCGACCGAGCCTCGAGCCGATGTCGACGGCCGGGTCGATGGCGGCTTCGTTGCGACGGGCGATCTCTGCGATCGTGGTGCCATGTGTCTCGCAGACAGCCAGGAGTTCCGCAGCGGTGCCGAACTCGTGCGGAATGTCGCTTTCGCGCCCCGGAGAGGCCTCGAGGACGCCGTCGACGATCTCCGCGAGGAACCCTCCTCCGACCGAAGCGAACGTCCGCGACACTCCCGTGGTCGTGATTCTCAGGACGTTGGGGTGCACGGGATCGATCTCACGTGTCCGAACGATGTCGGTTTCGGGGTCGAACGCGATCTGGGTTCCGTCGACCAGTTCGAGGCGCTTGGACTCCCTCACTGCCCTCGGCAGTTCCCACACGAGGTCCAGCGGGACGGTTTCGGGATGGTGACCCGCGAGCCCGAGCATGATGGCCCGGTCGGTTCCGTGTCCGAACCCCGTCAGGGACAGGGACCCGAACAGCTCGACGCGGACGCTGCCGGCGACTTCGGGGGACATCTCGAGCGCAGCCAGCATGGGTCCAACGGTGTGCGAGCTCGACGGCCCGATCCCGATCTTGAAGAGCTCGAACGCACTCGTGTAGGTCACGGGCTGGGTGGGAATCCGCTCGTGGGCCGCCCCCGGCTCAGGTCGCAGTTCACCCGAAGAACGTCTGAGCGACGTCGTACAACTCGGGATCGACCCCGCGAATCTCCGAACAGCCGTCGGCGAGCGGTACCGCCACGATCTTCGACCCCTGCATCGCAACCATGACGCCGTGTCTGCCCTCCGCCGCCAGGTCGGCCGCGTTGGTCCCGAAGCGGGTTCCCAGGACACGGTCGAATGCCGTCGGTGTGCCGCCTCGTTGGAGGTGACCGAGGACGGTCACCCTTGTCTCGTAGCCGGTGAGATGCTCGATGACGGGAGCGAGCTGATAGGCGACTCCGCCCAGCCGATCGAATCCGAATGCGTCCTTCTGGAGTTCCACCTTCTCGGGTGGTTCGACGCCTTCGGCGACCACAACAACGCTGTAGTTCTTGCCACGACGGTGACGGCGCCGAATCAATGCCGCCACCTCGTCGATGTCGTACGGGACCTCGGGGATGAGCACCGCCTGGGCACCACCAGCAAGACCACCGTACGTTGCGATCCAGCCTTTCGTGCGCCCCATGACCTCCACGAGGATGACCCGGTTGTGGGCTTCGGCTGTGGTGGTGAGCCGGTCGATCGCATCGGTGACGATCTGCACTGCGGTGTCGAACCCGAAGGTGAAATCCGTGCCATTGATGTCGTTGTCGATCGTCTTCGGCACGCCGATCACGTTGGCCCCGTCCTCACCGAGCCGAAGCGCGGTGCGCAGCGTGCCGTCTCCCCCGATGACGACGAGGCTGTCGATGTCGTTGCGCTTGAGGGTCCTGGCGACGCTCGCGTAGCCGTCACCGTGCACGTACGGGTCCTTACGCGACGTTCCGAGGATCGTCCCACCTTTCGCCAGGATGTCGACGACGTCGCGACGATCGAGCAGACGGACGTCGCCATCCATGAGACCCTCCCAACCATTCATGATCCCGACGACCTCGGCGTCGTGCACTTCCTGCGAACGGAGGACCAGCCCACGGATCACAGCGTTGAGGCCGGGACAGTCGCCTCCGGCCGTCAGCACACCGACGACACTCATGCGGCGTCCTCGACGGGCCGGTCAGAGCGGGGAGGTCGAGTGGCGCGACGGGATGAGGACTGCTCGGGGTGTCTCGATCGATGCACGGGCCTCGATCCTACTCAGTACAGGAACATCGGCTTGCCACCGACATGACGGATGTTCGGGCGATAGGCATCCGTGTCGTACATCTCGCCGACATCGACCCGCTTGACACCTTCCCCGATCAGCGAGATCGGAACATTGGTGTACGTGCCTCCCCTGAGCGCGACCATGCGGCCAGATTGGCCCTCGACTGCGAGGTCGGCCGCCATCACGGCGTAGTTGTTCGCGACCATCAGGTCGAGCGAATCAGGGCTGCCGGACCGCATCAGATAGCCGACCGTCTGGTTGATGATGTTGATACCGGTGACCTCTTTGAGCATGGCGCCGACCTGTTCGCCCACACCACCGAGCTTGCGATGACCGTAGGCGTCGGCCTCGCCGCGGAGCAGCATCGAGCCGCCCTCGATGACCGCGCCCTCGGACACCGTCACCATCGCGTAGTTGCTGGGGTTGGCCTTGCGGTCGGCGACGAGATACCCGGCGAGCTTCTCGATGTCGACCGGCACCTCGGAGATGACTGCGCGGTCGACACCGGCCAGGTATGCGGTGATCAGCGAAGTCTCCCCGCTGTAGCGCCCGAACAGTTCGATGACCGCGATCCGCTCATGTGACCCGGTGCTGGTCCGCAGATTGTGAACGAACTGAACACCGCGAGTGACGGCGGTGGAGAAGCCGATGCAGTAGTCGGTTCCGTGGACGTCGTTGTCCATCGTCTTCGGGATCGCGATCACCGGCACGCCCTCGTTGTGGAGACGGAGGCCGTACGACAGCGTGTCGTCGCCACCGATCGGGATCAGGACGTCGATCCCGTAAGCATCGAGTACCTCGATGGCATGCGGCGTGAAGTCGTATGGCGGCTCGGTGTCCGGAGGTGGAGTGAGGAAGTCCGGGACATCCGACGCCTTGACCTTCCCCGGGTGGGTCCGCGAGCTGTGGAGGGTCGTGCCGCCGGAGCGGTCGATCGTGCGCACCCAGGCCGGATCGAGCGGCTGGGAGTACTCCTCGAGCGATGCCGGATCGTCGGGGTCGACATACAACAGCCCGGCCCAGCCACGCCGCAGACCGAGCACCTCGTGGCCTTGCTCGGCAGCGCGGTTGACGACCGCCTTGATGGCGGCGTTGAGCCCGGGGACGTCACCGCCGCCGGTCAGGATTCCAATTCGCATCGTCGAGCCTCCTCAGGCAATCGTGACTTCTTCGCACAGATAGACGTCCTGGATGGCATTGAGCAACGCGACTCCGTCATCCATCGGCTTCTGAAATGCCTTGCGACCGCTGATGAGGCCCGTCCCGCCCGCTCGCTTGTTGATCACTGCCGTTGCGGTCGCGTCCTGGAGATCGTGACTGCCGGAGGCACCGCCGGAATTGATGAGACCCATGCGGCCCATGTAGTTGTTGGCGACCTGATATCGGGTGAGGTCGATCGGGTGGTCGGTGGTCAGGTCGCTGTAGACCTTGTCGTGCGTCTTCCCCGCCTCGATCGCCGGGTAGCCGCCGTTGTTCGTCGGCAGCTTCTGCTTGATGATGTCGGCCTCGAGGGTCACCCCGAGATGATTGGCCTGACCGGTGAGATCGGCGGACGCGTGATAGTCCACCCCGTCGACCTTGAAGGCCGGGTTGCGCAGATAGCACCAGAGCACCGTGAACATGCCCAACTCGTGGGCGCGTCGGAACGCCGCCGACACCTCTTGGAGCTGCCGGTTGGATTGCTCGGATCCCCAGTAGATCGTCGCTCCGACCCCGACACACCCCATCTCGAAGGCCTGCTCGACCGATCCGAACATGGTCTGGTCGTATTTGTTCGGGGTGGTCAGGAGCTCGTTGTGGTTGAGCTTGAGGATGAACGGGATCTTGTGGGCGTACGAACGCGCCACCGCCCCGAGGACACCCAGCGTCGAAGCCACACCGTTGCAGCCACCATGGATCGCGAGCTCACAGATGTTCGCAGGGTCGAAGTAGGCCGGGTTGGGGGCGAAGCTGGCACCGCCGGAGTGTTCGATGCCCTGATCCACGGGCAGGATCGAGACGTAGCCGGTGCCGGCGAGACGGCCGTGACCGTACAGCGACTGGAGATTGCGGAGCACGGCCGGGCTTCGATCCGTCTTGGATGTCACACGATCGACGAAATCGGGCCCGGGCAGATGGAGTTGCTCGCTGGGGATGGTTTGACACGAGTGGTCGAGGAGGTACTCGGCCTGATCAGCGAGCACTTCCTGGATGTCTGCGTACGCACTCATGAGGTCACTCCTCGACTCGGTGTCGGCTGGATCCCACGCTCGGTGCCGTGGCCGGCCCCGAGAGGGGGCATCACCGGCCGATCGTACTGCAACCCGTCCTGGCGCCGGTACGGCCGGAAGTCCCGCATGAACACCCCGATCGCTGCCGGGCGTGCGCCGATCACAGGGCGAGAACGCCCTGAATGCTCTCCATCCTCTCGAGCCGACTCTTGATGACGGCACTGGAGCCGTTGATCAGAGCCTGGGTCTCTTCGAGCACACTGGAGATCGGGAAAAGGCGGATGAACGAGTCGCTCGTCTCCTCGCCGATCTGAGTCAGGTTCCAACCCACCATGACGTCCGTCCGACCTGCGAGGAGCGTCTCGATGGCGGTCAACCCGAAGCGTCCTGCAATGAGACGATCCCGGAACGAGGAGTTGCCACCGCGGACGAGATGCCCGAGTACCGTGCCGCGCACTTCGAGGTTCTTGATGTCCTCGAGTTGCGCAACCACCTCGTCGACGAGCATGTGCGTCGGAATGCCGACTCCCTCGGCTTTGATGACGAGTGTCCTCCGCTTGTGCCGGACGGTCGAGAAGCTGTGCCGGATGCACTCCGCGACCGCATCGACCGTCTCGTCGAAACTCTTCGACATCTCGGGGAGCAGCACGGCGTCGGCGGCGGTCGCCGCAGCTGCGGCCATCGCCAGGTAACCGCTGTCGCGTCCCATGACTTCGACGATGAACGCCCGTCGGTGCGAACGTGCGGTGTCCGAGATCCTGTCACATGCCTCGACGATGGTGTTGAGGGCGGTGTCGACGCCCAAGGCCTCTCGAGTGAGACCGATGTCGTTGTCGATGGAGGCCGGGATGCCGACGACGGGTATCTCCATCTCGTTGGCGATGGCGTGTGCCCCGGCGATCGAACCGTTTCCCCCGATGACGATCAACCCGATGGCGTCGAGTGAACGGAGATGATCCGCAGCTTGGGCCCGGTAGACGGGATCGTGGAACCGAGGGCAGCGGCTGGATCCGAGAATCGTCCCCCCGAGCGGTCCGGCACTGTCGACGTCGGTGACGGGCACGCAGCCGATCCCCTCTATCCGACGGGTGAGGGGCCGAGAGGTCCTGTCGATCAACCCGTCGTAGCCATCGAGGATGCCGATGACGTCGAGATCACGAGACGCCGCCACACGAACGACGGCCTGGATGGCGGCGTTCATCCCCGGGGCATCGCCGCCGGACGTGAGTACTGCTACTGAAGCCATGACTCCCCTCGGATGGATGGGAGGAGACAGTAATGATCGAGTGTGAACCTGCCGAGAACGTTGTGCTCCGGTTGTCGAGCTCGACGAGCTTGCTGGGTACGGTTGACGCCATGAACCCACTCACTCCAGAGATCCTGTGGAACATCCCGCGCGTCGGAAGCCCGATCGCTTCGGACCGGTGGCTGATCGTGCCGGTAACCGCCTGGAGCGAGACGGCCGAGGCGAGCATCACCCGGTTGTGGCGCCTCGAAGTAGACGGCGGTGACCCCCGTCCGATCACATCCCCGGAGGTCTCGGCATCGAGTCCTGCGATCTCGCCCAGCGGGACGATGGTCTCGTTCGTCAGGAAGCTGGACGACCGGGCCCAGATCCACGTCATGCCGACAGACGGCGGCGAGCCTCACGTCGTGCAGGGAATCGAGGGCCCTGCGATCGGGTCGGTCTGGGCACCCGACGGCCGACGGCTCTATGCCGTGAGCAATGTCGGCGGTGTCGACGAGGCCGGTGTCCACGTCACCGAAGATGCACTGTACCGATACTGGGACCGCTGGCTCACCGACGGCGGCAGACCCCATCTCTTCGAGATCGACACTGCAGACTGGTCGGTGAGGGACCTCACCCCCGAACAGGACAAGTGGATGCGGTGGGAGAACACCGGAGATCCGATCGCGGACATCGCCGTCGCCGGCGATCGCCTGGTGTACTGCGCAATGCGGCCGGAGGCGCCCTACCGAGAGCCGAGATGGAGCCTGTACTCGATCGATCTCACGACGGGCGGCGAACACGAGCTCACGCCGTGGCTCGACGGCCATGCCTCGATGCCTCGTTTCGGACCGCGAGGCGAGTTGCTCGTCGGCCTCCAGTTCATCCCCGACTACTACGCCGATCCCGTTCGGATCGCCCGGATCGACGCGGATGGCAGCCACGAACTGCTCGATTTCGGGGATTGGGACAGATCGGTGACGGACTGGGACTTCGAGGGCGATCGGCTGTTCTTGACGGCGGAGGACCGCGGAACGGTTCGGCTGTTCGAGTGGACCGGCGACGGTGCTCCCAGACCGTTGACCACGGGAGGCTCCGTCAACGGCTTCGACCACGCAGATGGACAGATCCTGGTGTCGCACTCGTCCTTGGTGACTCCTCCGGAGATCCATCGGGTGAGCCCGCCCGGCCTCGACCGGATCACCACGTTCACCGAGCAGGCTCTCGCCGGTGTCGATCTGCCCGTCGTTTCGGAGATCACCGTCACGGGCAGCGAGTCGGAGCCGGTGCAGACCTACCTGCTGTCGGCGGGCGAGGGGCCGCGCCCGTTGGTGCACATGATCCACGGCGGCCCGCACGGGATCTTCGGTGACCAGTGGCACTGGCGGTGGAACGCTGCCGTCTTCGCCGGGTCGGAGTACACGGTGGCGCTCGTCAACTTCGCTGGATCCACCTCGTTCGGAGACGAGTTCGCCAAGTCGATCCACGGGGCCTGGGGTGATCGACCGGCCGCCGATGTCGAAGCGGTGACCGACCATCTCGTCAGCCGGGGACTCGTCGACCCGGAACGCATGGCCATCACGGGTGGTTCGTATGGCGGATACCTGGTCAGCTGGCTCATCACCAAGACGGATCGCTACCGGTGCGCGGTGGCCCACGCTGCCGTCACCGACCTGCCTGGGATGTACGCGTCCGACATCACGATGGGACGGGCACGAGCGTACGGAGCAGAGGCATGGGAGGACCCCGAGCGAGTGCAGCGCTGGAGCCCGATGTCGCACGGGGTGGGGATCGCCACGCCGACGCTCGTGATCCACGGTGATCGAGACTATCGAGTGCCCGTCGGACAGGGCCTCGAGCTGTACGGGATGCTGCACGCCAAAGGGGTCCCGACCCGGCTGGTCCACTTCGACGACGAGGGTCATTGGATCCTCGACAGGAATCGCTCGCTTCGATGGTATGAGGAGGTGGCAATGTGGCTGGATCGCCATCTCGGCGACTGAATCACGGTGTTCTTACGCGCACGATTGCGCGTAAGACGATTTTGTCATTTCGAACATGCTGAACACGGCAGTCATCGTGATCGGTGGCGACGATGTCCCCCCGGGGGTCCACGACGATCTGCCCGATCGCGCCTGGGTCATCGCCGCGGACTCCGGGCTCGATCAGGCCGCCAGGATCGGGCTCCGGGTCGATCTGGCGGTCGGAGACATGGATTCGGTCGATTCGCAACGACTCGCCAACCATCGCGGACCGGTCGATCTCCACCCGGTCGACAAGGACGCCACCGACTTCGAGCTCGCTCTCGAACACGCCGTGGACCGGCCCAACATCGAGCGGATCATCGTGCTGGGAGGTCTCGGTGGGCGAATCGACCATTTCCTGGCGAATGCTTCGATCATCGCTTCCAACCGGTTCGCCTCCTGCGAGATCGAGTGGCTCGCAGGCACGGCCCGGATCATGGTCGTACGCCACCACGCCCAACTGCATGGGGTTCCCGGCCAGACGGTTTCACTGCTCCCCGCCGGCGGAGCGGTCACCGGCATCACGACGACCGGATTGAAGTGGCAACTCGTCGACGCAACCCTCCCGTTCGGCTCGAGCCGAGGGATATCGAACGAGTTCTCGAAACCGGTTGCCACGGTGCGGATCGCGTCGGGATGTCTGCTGGCGATCGTGCCGGATCGGGTCGAGAGCCCCGACGAGGAGCTGGAGTAGCCTGATCCGATGCCACGAACGGGTCAGCTCGTCGCCCTCGTCGCCATGTGCGTACTCGTTGTCGGAGCCTGTGGCGACATCGAAGAGTCGACAGCGACCAGCCTCGCAACATCGACGGTTCCGCCAACGACCGTGTCGGGCATCGGCACCGCCTCCACCGAACCGCCGCCATCGATCCCGACGACCACGGTTCCGGAGGCGCCGACGACCGCCCCGTCCCCTCCGGATTCGATAGCCGGCCTGACTTCTGGGGAGACGCCGGTCTTCTCCAGCATCGGAGCGTCCGAGCCCTTCCGGGTCCTGCCTGAGAAGACCATCCTCGGCACACCCACGGTGGTGTCGATCCTCGACGAGGTCGACGGATGGGTCCACGCTCTCCTCCCGGGCCGACCGAATGGGGAGACTGGCTGGATTCGAGCCTCCGACGTGGAGATCTTCACGCTCGACCGCGAAGTCGTCGTCGACCTCGACGAGCGAACGCTCGTCGTGCTGAGCGACGGTGAGGAGATGTTCACATCTGCGGTGGCGGTCGGGTCGGAGGTGTCTCCGACCCCGACGGGATCGTTCTTCGTGACCGACGCCGTCCAGCTCACGAGCCCGAACGGCCCGTGGGGACCGTACGCGTTCGGGCTGTC
>CBDTXZ010000056.1:0-16728 GCA_965364515.1 uncultured bacterium | reverse complement strand
GGGCGGACCGAATCCGAAGGCGATCTGCTCGACTGCACCAAGGTCATGGTCCCCAAGGAGTTCTCGGGCCTCTCAACGCTCTCGTTGCTCATGTTCGATGTCGACGCCGGCATCTCCAGCTGGGATGGGGCCGGGGTCGTGGCCTCCGGGGCCACGATGTACGCAACGGCTGATCACACCTACCTGGCCACCCAGCGCTGGATGGACTGGTGGGCGTGGGACGATTCCAGGGTTCGAGAAGAGGCCGACGGATTCACCACCAGCATCCACCTCTTCGAGACAGTTGGGAGCCCGACCTACGTCGCAAGCGGATCGGTCACCGGGTTCCTGCTCAATCAGTTCTCGATGGACGAACACGACGGCCATCTGCGCGTTGCGTCCACGACCGCCCCTCGAGGCTGGTGGTGGTCCGACGACACCGAGAGTCTCGTGACAGTGCTCGAACGTCAGGGGCCAGAGCTCGTCACCGTGGGTCAGGTCGGCGGACTGGGCCAGGGTGAACAGATCTACGCGGTCAGGTTCATGCAGGGCACCGGATACGTCGTGACGTTCAGACAGACCGATCCGCTCTACACCATCGATCTGTCCAACCCGACGGACCCCGCCGTGACAGGCGAGCTGAAGATCCTCGGATACTCCGCGTATCTGCACCCCGTCGGGGACGGCCTCATTCTCGGTCTCGGCCAGGATGCCGACGATGCCGGGAGGACCAAGGGCACGCAGCTCTCGCTGTTCGATGTCTCCGATCCTTCGAATCCCCGCCGGCTCGACACGGTCACGATGGAGGGCGGCTGGTCGCAGGCGGAAGGTGATCATCATGCGTTCACGTACGTCGACGGCTTGGCACTCGCGCCGTTCCAGCGGTGGGACTGGATCGAGGACGAATCCGGCGGCCGGTCGATGTTCGACACCGGCGTGATCGCCGCCAGGCTCGATGGGACCGAGCTATCGCTCGGGGCCGTGCTCCGTCCGGTCGCCGATGGACCGATCGAGGAGAAGGACTGGGTCGGTCGCGATCCATGGGCCTGGGCACCATTGCGCACGATCGTGATCGATGGCTACGTGTACACCATCAGTCAGGCCGGGATCACCATTCACGACGCCACGACGTTCGAGCGGATCGAGATCTCCGAGGTCGCAGAGGTCTGATCGCTCGCTACTCGGTGGTGACGAGCGTCCGATGTGACAGGTGACCGACTCGGTGTGACACGCTGCCCAGGAACAGACCCTCCAGGTCGCCGAGACCGCGCCGGCCCATGACGATGCAGTCCGCGTCCACGCGTTCGGCGAACTCGGTGATCTTCACTGGAGCGTTCCCCACTTCGACCTCTTCGAGGCCGACCTTTCCGCCGCTGCTTCTCACGATCTGAGCGGCGTTGGCGATCACTTGAGCTCCGACGTTTTCGAGGACATCGCGCTGGGACACGTACACGTTCTCCAGATTCGAGTATTCGCGTACCACCGCCGCAGGAATCACATCGGGCTCATGAACGACGTGGAGGATGTCCACGACGCCCCCCGACCACTCAGACAACTCGCCGGCGAACCTGGCTGCCCGGTCCGAGTGCTCGGAACCGTCCACCGCCAGGACGATCGTCCGCTGATCAGACATCTTCCGCACCTTTCGTACGTGGTCATCGCATCGTCAGCCGGCTCCCGTCTGGTGCGCAAGGGTCGGATGTCCCGTCGGGAGTCTGCGGCGAATCGGGCTTTCGCCACTGGCGTAGACGTCGGCTCCCCACGACGTTGGGAGGTGAGGCAGAAGGAGCGTGACCATGGAGCATCCGTCGATCGCCAAGACCGGCCCATTCCAGGAGCAGCCCAACCTCATCGACTACGAGCGAACGTGCCGAGAGTTCGACTGGGCTCTCGAACGGGAAGGGCTCGACCTGCTCCCGGGTGGTTGCTGGAACATCGGCCATGAAGCGGTCGACCGACATGGTCGCGGGCCCCGCGCCGACCATGTCGCAATCCGGTGGCTCGGGCGCAAGGGCGAAGTCCGCGACTTCACCTACCGGACGCTGGCCGACGACACCTCCCGCTTCGCGTCGGGTCTGCGATCGATCGGCGTCGGAGTCGGGGCGAGGGTGTTCATCCTGTCCCATCGCATCCCGGAGCTCTACATCGCAGCTCTCGGGGCCCTCAAGAACGGCAGTGTGGTTGCGCCGCTGTTCTCCGCCTTCGGGCCCGAACCCATCGAGACCCGCATGCAGCTCGGCGCAGGGTCGGTGCTGGTGACGACGCTGCCTCTGTACCGCCGCAAGGTGGCGAAGATCCGCGATCGACTCGACGACCTCGAGCATGTGATCATCGTCGCTCCTGACGATGCCGAACTCCCAGAGGGCACCGTCAGGTTCGGAGATCTTCTCGCCGCCGGGGATCCGGAGACGCCGGCTCGTCCGATGGATCCCGAGGATCTCGCGCTCCTGCACTTCACATCCGGGACCACCGGCACTCCGAAGGGGGCGATGCACGTGCACCAGGCGGTGCTGCATCATCTCGGCTCGGCGAAGTACGCGCTCGACCTCCATCCAGACGACGTCTTCTGGTGCACGGCCGACCCGGGCTGGGTCACCGGCACCTCCTACGGGATGATCGCACCGCTCGTACACGGTGTGACCAACATCGTCGACGAGGGCGAGTTCGACGCCGACCGCTGGTACGGGATCATCCAGGAACAGGGTGTGACCGTGTGGTATACGGCCCCGACCGCCATTCGGATGCTGATGAAGATCGGTGCAGGCGTGGCGAAGGAGTACGACCTGACGTCGCTGCGATTCGTCGCCAGCGTCGGCGAGCCGCTCAATCCCGAGGGAGTCCTCTGGGGGCTGGAGGCGCTCGACATGCCGATCCACGACAACTGGTGGCAGACCGAGACCGGCGGGATCATGATCGCCAACTATGCGGCGACCGAAGTCCGGCCCGGTTCGATGGGGCGCCCGCTCCCCGGTATCGAAGCGACCATCCTGGCTCGTGACGAGCAGGGCCGGATAGCGCTCGACGAGCACGGTGAGCCAGTCGAAGTGACCGAGCCCTTCACGGAGGGGGAACTCGCCCTCAGACCGGGGTGGCCTTCGATGTTCCGGGGCTATCTCGGAATGGAAGAGCGATACGCCAAGGCATTCGCAGGGGACTGGTATCACTCCGGCGACCTCGCCGAGCGGGATGAGGACGGTTACTTCTGGTTCGTCGGCCGGGCGGACGACGTGATCAAGAGCGCCGGCCATCTCATCGGCCCCTTCGAGGTCGAAAGCGTGCTGGTGGAGCATCCCGCCGTCGCAGAGGCCGGCGTCATCGGCAAACCCGATGAAACGGCGGGTGAGATCGTGAAGGCGTTCGTCTCACTCAACCGGGGCTACGAGTGGTCCGAAGACCTCCGGCGTGAGCTGCTGGGATGGACCCGGACCAGGCTCGGAGCGTCCGTGGCCCCCCGGGAGATCGATCACGAGCCGAATCTGCCCCACACCCGTTCAGGAAAGATCATGCGTCGACTTCTCAAGGCGTGGGAGCTGGGGTTGCCCACCGGAGACCTTTCGACGCTCGAAGGGAAGGAGGACGACTCGTGACCGACCACGCCCGCGACCTGTTGCGTGACATGCTCAGAATCAGGCGCTTCGAAGAGCGCTGTGCAGAGTTGTACCAGGCGGAGAAGATCCGCGGTTTCCTGCATCTGTACATCGGGGAGGAGGCGGTGGCGGTCGGTGTCATCAACTCGCTGACATCGAACGACGCGATCGTTGCGACCTACCGGGAGCATGGGCACGCCCTCATTCGCGGTCTCGACGCCGGCTGCATCATGGCAGAGATGTACGGGAAGGTCGGAGGCTGCAGCATGGGTCGTGGCGGCTCGATGCACATCTTCGACAAGGACGCCCGGTTCTACGGCGGCAACGCCATCGTCGGGGGAGGGCTCCCGCTCGCGGTCGGGCTCGCACTCGCAGACAAGATGAACGGGTTGAGCCGTGTCACGGCGGTCTTCTTCGGTGAGGGCGCCGTGGCAGAGGGTGAGTTTCACGAATCGATGAACCTCGCCGCCCTGTGGGATCTGCCGGTGTTGTTCTGTTGTGAGAACAACCTCTACGCGATGGGGACCGCACTGCGGCGCTCCGAGTCACAGACTCAGCTGACGCTCAAAGCCGCCTCGTACGAGCTCCCTGCTTGGTCGGTCGACGGTATGGACGTCTTGGCGGTGGAAGCCGCCGCCCAGAAGGCGATCGAGGCCGTGCGCTCCGGTGGAGGCCCGCACTTCCTGGAGTTCCGCACCTACCGGTTCCGGGCTCATTCGATGTTCGACGCGGAGCTCTATCGCCAACACGAGGAAGTCGAGATGTGGAAACAGCACGATCCGATCGATTCGTTCCGTGAACGGCTTCTCGCAGACGACGCCCTCACCGACTCGGAGTGGGAGTTCATCGAAGAGGAGGTCGCTGCCGAGGTCGAGTCGGCCGTCGCGTATGCCGAAGCGGCCGAGTGGGAGCGGGTCGAGGATCTCGAGCGGTTCGTGTACTCGGAGGTGACGGCATGACGATGACCGGAACGGACCCGACCACCGACGTGGTCGACGATGTCAGAACGATCACGTATCGCGAGGCAGTCAGGGAGGCGATCCAGGAGGCGATGCGCGCCGATGAGCGTGTCTTCCTGATGGGAGAGGACGTCGGGATGTACGGCGGTTGCTATGCGGTCTCCAAGGGCTTGTTCGACGAGTTCGGGCCGGAACGGATCCGCGACACGCCGCTGTCCGAGTCCGCCTTCGTCGGAGCGGGGATCGGGGCGTCCATGAATGGTCTGCGCCCCATCGTCGAGGTGATGACGGTCAACTTCTCGCTGCTCGCGTTGGATCAGATCGTGAACACCGCTGCCCTCTTCCTGCACATGTCCGGAGGGCAGTTCAACGTGCCGGTGGTGATCCGGATGGCGACCGGGGCCGGACGCCAACTGGCCGCCCAGCATTCCCACTCACTGGAGGGCTGGTATGCCCACATCCCGGGCATCAAGGTCGCCACGCCTGCGACCATCGTCGACGCTCGCTGGATGCTTGCGACCGCCCTCGAGGACCCCGACCCGGTGATCCTCTTCGAGCACGCCGGCCTGTACAACACGACCGGAGAGCTTCCAGCCGGCGCCGGACCGGTCGATCTGGCGCACGCCGCCGTTCGGAGACCGGGCACTGACGTGAGCATCGTCACCTACGGAGGCTCCCTCCACAAGTCGCTCGACGCCGCCGATCGCCTCGAGGCGGACGGGATCTCTGCGGAGGTGCTCGACCTGAGGATGCTCCGCCCACTCGACACGGAGGCAATCATCGCAACCGTCGCAAAGACTCATCGGCTCGTGGTGGTCGACGAGGGGTGGAAGAGCGTCGGTATCTCGGCGGAGATCGGGGCCAGGATCGCCGAGCAGGCGATCTGGGAGATGGATGCCCCGCTCCGCCGCGTCTGTGGCGCCGAGGTGCCCATTCCGTATGCGGCCCACATGGAGCAGGCGGCCATTCCGCAGATCGACGACATCGTTGCGGCAGCTCGCGAGGTGATGGGTCGATGATCGACTTCAAGATGCCATCACTCGGTGCGGACATGGACGAGGCGATGCTGGTCGGGTGGCTCGTCGCTCCCGGCGACCGGGTCTCCCGTGGTGACGTGATCGCAGAGGTCGAGACCGACAAGGGGGTGATGGAGGTCGAGTGCTGGGACGATGGCGTGATCGATGAACTGCTGGTGGAGCCGAGCTCCGAGAAGCTCCGAGTCGGGACTCCGCTCGCCCGGATCCGGACCGGGTCCGTCGAGCAGCCGGTGGGGAGACCTGAGCCCGTCTCCGAACCCGTCCAGGTTCGGGAGCCGGTCCCCGTCGGAGTCGGCGCTCCCGCAAGTGTGGCCGATGCCCCGTCTCACGTCGTCCACACCGTTTCGCCACCTGTCCGACACCTCGCTCATCAGCTAGGCGTCGACATCGAGCGGGTGACTCCAACCGGCCCGGAGGGCAGCATCACCCGTGAAGACGTGAAGCGCGCGACCCGGCGACGGGTCTCGCCTCTGGCGCGCCGGCTTGCCGCCGAACGGGGCGTGGACCTCACGACGATCGAGGCGACGGGCCCCGAGGGCATGGTGATTGCCTCGGACCTCACGGGTGCCCCTGTCCGCGAGGCCGACCGGGTCACCGGAGAGTCCGGTGAGCCACCCATCGCCTCTCGGGACGTGCCCGGGGCGGAGGACCCCGCACTGGCGATGCGTCGGGCGATCGCCCGCTCGATGACTCGCTCGAACCGTGAAATCCCGCAATATTCGCTCGTCACCCAGATCGACATGAAGGCGGCACTCGACTGGCTCGCTTCGGTCAATGCCGAGCGCCCGGTCACCGCCAGGATCCTTCCGGCGGCAGTCTTTGCCAAGGCGACCGCACTGGCTTTGAGGGAGGTGGCGGAGCTGAACGGCCACTACCTGGACGACGGATTCGCTCAGTCCGAAGACATCAACCTCGGGATGGCGATCTCGCTGCGGACGGGCGGTCTGGTCGCTCCGGCGATCCGCAACGCAGACACGCTCACGCTGGACGAATTGATGGCAGCACTCGACGATCTCGTCAAGCGAGCGAGATCGTGGAAGCTGAGAACTTCGGAGATGACGGCTGCCACCGTGACGCTCACGAACCTCGGCGAACGTGGCGTCGCAACGGCGTTTCCCATCGTGATCCCTCCCCAGGTGGCCATCATCGGTCTGGGTCGGGTGATGGACCGTCCGGTTGCCGTCGATGGCACCGTGGCCGTCCGGCCGACGGTCGATGCCACCCTCACCGCCGACCACCGGGTGTCCGACGGTCATCGCGGAGGACTCTTTCTCGCTGCACTCGACCAACGCCTTCAAGAACCGGAGAAGCTATGACTACGAAGACCCTTGCGAGAAGTGACGCGGTCAAGGTCATCTACGACGTGCTGGCCGAGATCGCCCCGGAGGTGGATGCGTCCGAGATCGACATGTCGGTGGACCTCACCGAACAGCTCGACCTCGACTCGATGGACTATCTCCACTGGCTGGTCGGGATCAACGCCGCGACCGGGATCGAGATCCCGGATCGGGACGCGTCACACTTCATGACGATCGACGGTGCGGTGAAATACCTCTGCAACGCCTCGGCGGAGGGCTGACGACCCGGGATGTCACTCCATCACCCGCAAGGTCGACGGGATGTCCAGTCGGCGCAGCTTGCGGTATGTGAACAGTGGAGCGAGTGCAACGACGATGATCCCGAGGGCGGTCACGCTGCCGAGCAGTGACGGAGTGACCACATACTCGAGAGCGATGTCGGGGACCGTCTCTTCGATGTTGGTGCGGACCGCAAATCGCAGGAAGCCGAAGCCGCCGAGCGCGCCCATCGCGGTGGCGAGGATTCCGATCGCGCCGCTCTCGATCACCGCGGATCTGAGGATCCGCCGTCGTGGCAGGCCGAACGCCATCATCGTGGCGTGGTCCCGAGCCCGTTCGTCGAAGGCCACCGAAGCCGAGTTGAACGCGATCAGGAACATCAGGGCGATCGCTCCGACTTCGGCGATCTGGAGGATGCCGAGGAACTGCTCGAGAAAGTCACGAATGATGTCGGCAACCGAGCGCGCCGATACGACCGATGTGACAGCAGCATTGTCGAACAGCTCTCGCTGTACGTCTCCGACATCGTGGCCTCGAGACGGCTCGACACTGAGGCTGTTGGCAAGACCTGCCATCCCCAGCACATCTGCGTGATCGTCGTCGAGGTAGGCGACGAAACGGAACGGGTGAGGGTGGATGGCCGCAACCGTCATCTCGGTATCGACGAGGGCGAAGGAGGCGAGCCCTTCCCGGCGAGGGTGCCTGACGGACACCACATCCCCGACCTCGACGCCGAGGTCCGATGCCGCCTTCGTCGCGATCACGATTCCTTCCGTGCGCGGGTCGCCGGCAACGATCGTTGGGTGCCAGAGATCGCTCTCGAGATCGACTACCTCGATCTGGACTGCGAGCTGCTCATCGCCGTACGACATCGATCCCGGGACCTCCAGCGAAGGCTCCATTCGGCTCACGGACTCCGCGGCCGCAACCGCCTGAATCTCGTCCGAATCGACGGAGCGGAACGTGTCGATACCCACGAGGATGCGATCGGGGGATCCTGCGGTCATCTCGGCGGCCCCGGCGTCGATCGTGGACACGAAGGAGTCAACCATGACCACCATCCCAACCAGCACGGTGACGGCCGCCCCCACACCGAGCGCCGTGAGGACCGTTCGTCGAGGCGCCCGGAGCAGATTCCGGAACGGCATCTTCGTGAACGTGTCGCCGCCCAGCCGACGCAACAGTGGAGAGAGTCCACCTGCTCGAGCTGCGAGATGTCCGGTTCTGATCGCCTCCACCGGTAGGACACGGAGCGCCCGCCACACCGGGATGGCCGCTGCCAGGAACGGAGCGAGGAATCCGACTGCGGCGGCCAACGCGAACTGGCGAACCTGGAACGGAGTCTCCCACGTGGGGAGCGGCAGGAACTCCTCCAGCACCGTGCGCATCGCCGAGTTGATCACGACTCCCAGGCCGACCCCGAAGGCGGCGCCGAGCAGCGAGATCTGCGCCCCCACCAACAGAGGCCGAACCGCGATTCGGGCTCGCGGTACGCCGAGCGCCATGGCGATCCCGAACTCTCGTCTCGTTGCTTCGACCATCCTCGACGTCAGGTTGAATGCCGCGACGACCGCTCCGGCGAAGATCAGGGCGGCGAACACCTGGAAGAACTGGCGGTCTCCTTCGAGGTCGTCGTAGAGGAGACGCCTCGTCGGTTCGTCTTCACCGGTCACGACGGTTGCGCCGAGTTCGGGAACCTCTTCGTCGAGCCGAGCCCTCACGGACGCAGACAACTCCGCTTGGGAGATGCTTCCAGTGATCAAGAGGTCGTTGACCGCTTCGTCGAGGCCGCTGAGGGCTTGGGCAGTTTCGATGGACGTGAAGAGCACGCCGTATTCGGCCTGGCCGAAGAATCCGCCGTCGGGCGGCTGCACGATGAAATACTCGGGTGCAACCGCTTGACCGACGTAGTCGACGACGGTTCCACCGGCCAGGGTCACTCGACCCGACGCCGGCAGGTCGTAGTACGCCCCGAAGTTGCGCTCGAGCACCACCGCGCCTGCGTCGTCGGAGGTGGGAGACCGCCCGAGGAGGACTTCGATCTTGTTGATCTCTGCATCCACCGGGGCGCCGATCATCACGCCACGAACGATGATCGTCCGGTCAGGCGTCGAGGCATCGATCTGGACAGGCACGATGAGTCGTTCTTCTGCCTGCTCGACGCCGACCAGATCGTCGACCACCGAGACGAGAGAGCCGGCCTTGGTCAGGCTGCCGGGTGCGAGTGTGGCCCGCACGTCGTGGAGGTTGGTGACGGCGTAGCTTGCGTCGTAGGAGGTCTCGGCCCACTGCGACATCGACATCATGCCGGCGTACATCCCCGTCCCGACGGCAACGACGAGTGCGATGACGGCGACCTGCACCCAGCGGGCACGAAGATCTCGCCATGTCCACCTGAGTGTGAGCCCGTTCATGATCACCTACCAGTGGAGGTCGGCCAGGGCTGCTTTCCCGGCCGGTGGAGGACCGTCGGAGACGACGCGGCCGGAGGAGAGTTCGACGACCCTGTCGGCGATTCGGGAGATCTCACGGTTGTGGGTCACGACCAGCACGGCTCGTCCATCGACCGCCTGGGCTCGAAGCAGCTCGAGGATCTGGACGCCGGTCTCGAAGTCGAGCTCCCCGGTCGGCTCGTCGGCCAGCAGAACCGGATTCCCGGTTGCCAGGGCTCGGGCGATGGCGACGCGTTGTTGCTCACCTCCCGACAACTCGTGCGGGAAGTGATCGCCTCGATCGGCGAGTCCGACCGAGGCGAGGATCTTCTCGGCTTCGGCACCGTTCGCACGCCCTGCGACATCGATCCCGAAGTGCACGTTCTCGGCAGCGGTGAGGCCCGGGAAGATGTTGAAGCTCTGGAAGATGAAGCTCACCGTCGAGCGCCGGAACGCGAAGAGTTCCGACTGCGTCGCTGCCGTGATGTCGGTGCCCGCCACGCGGATCGTGCCAGACGTGGGGCTGTCCAGTGCCCCGATCACGTTGAGGAGTGTCGTCTTGCCGCTGCCGGATGGACCGAGCACGACGAGGAACTCTCCGGGGTCGATGTGGAGATCGACGTCCTCGAGTGCCGTGACGGTCGTGGCTCCCAGCTCGTATCGCCTGCTCACACCCACGAGTTCGATCAACGGCTCCATCCCATCACGGTCCCTCTCGCCCATGCAGGTCACAAGGGGCCAAGGACCCGGCCGGCGACGCATTGGAGACCAGCGTTCGGCGCACTCGGCGATGACGAGTGCATCGATATGCTGAGTAGGTGGAAGGAAAGGCGCGATTCGCGGAAATGCGCCTGGGCCGGCGTCTGATCGGTCGATCCCTCGCTGTCGTGGCCCTGGCCTTCTCGGTCCTCGGGACCGGGATCGTGCATGCATCGGACGAGGTGCTGGAGACATGTCCGGTGTCGAGCGGCAATTGGACTTTCTCCGACCTCCGGGGCCTCTCCGATGAGGCGATCGTTGCCATCGAGTGCGTCGCCCATCACGCGGTGGGTCGGGGAACCTCCGACACGGCCTTTTCTCCTCTCGAGCCGGTTGCCCGATGGCAGATGGCTCTGTTCCTCCAGCGAACGGCTCGAGCGATCCGCGTCAGCCTTCCGCTCGTAACGGCTTCACCTTTCACCGATGTCGGCGACCTTTCCCCGGAGACGCGGCTTGCGATCAATCAGCTAGCCGCGGTCGGCATCGTCAATGGCACAGCTCCGACGACCTTCGATCCGATGTCATCGGTGCCTCGCTGGCAGATGGCGGTGTTTCTCGAGCGGTTGCTCGGCCGCGCAGGCATCTCGTCATCGTCGGGCGCCGTTCGCTTCGCCGATGTGGCAGGAGTCACTCCGGAAGCCGTCGAGGCAATCTCATCGCTCGCTTCGATCGGGATCGTGCGGGGCACCGGCGACGGGCTCTACGAGCCGTGGAGCCCGGTCTCGCGATGGGAGACGGCAGTCTTTCTCTCCAGAGTGCTCGAGGCGGGCGATGCCGATCCCGTCGTCCTCGAGATCGAGCTGTCGAGATCCTCCGCCACGTATGTGGGCGGGGTCATTGCGACGATCACTGCTTCGAAGCCGAACGGCGATCCATTCCCCGGTGTCCTGATCGATGCGTTCGTCGCGGACGCCATCGCCTCGGATGGATCATGCCGGCTCGATTTCGACGCCAGCGTCAATGGAGGAGATCCGGCCACGTCGGAGGATTGCGTGATCGACATCGGCGATCCGCGTTCGAACTCCGACGGGGAGGTCACAATCGGGCTGGCGCACGCCCACGTCGCCGAAACCGACTCCATCTACGTCTGGGCAGGCGACCTTCTGGAATTCTTCGATGCCGGCGCGGTCAGGACCTGGGCATCGACGGATCTCGTGTGGCTGGCCGCGCCATCCGAGCTGATCCTCACGGGCCCCGAGGCAGCGGCTCTTGGCGGCACGGCTTCCTTCGGCGCCCGACTCGTCGGGGCGGGCGCGGGAGAGTCGGTGCACTTCGAAGTGGAGCGCAACGGTATGGCACTGTTCACGCACGTGGCTGTCACGGGTTCGAATGGGTCTGTCGGTTGGAGTTACCGCGGGCCGGCGGATCCATCGGTCGACGATGACCCTCCCGTCGTCGACGCGGTGACTGCGTTCTGGGATCGGAACGGCAATGGGTCGTACGACGGCCCAGCCGAGTTCAGGGCCGTTCGGACGATCACCTGGGACGACGCACCGTGAGGAGCTGCAGGGCTTCTGACAGCGTCGTATTGTTGGAAGTAGTCCCTGAAAGGGGAGCTGATGCTCAGGAACGCAAGTTGGATGCTGGGCGTAGCGCTGATCGTTGCAGCTTGTGGCGGAGGGACTGTCGAATCCGACGGTGTCTCAGAGACGACCTCGACTGAGGCGGACGGCGCAGTCGAAACCACCAGCACGGTGGACGCCGGAGCCGCCGACGAACCCGATTCTCTCGCAGACTTCTTTGGGTGGCCGACCGGAGACGATCCGGCCGCTGCCCAGGCGCAAGCGGAGCAGGAGCAGCGCAAGATCGAGGAGCTGGTCGCCGCGTGCATGGCGAACGAAGGCTTCGAGTACATACCGGTTGACCACTCCATGGGTGGATTCGAGTTTGCGTTCGACGAAGAGGAGTTCGTCCGCGAACAGGGGTTCGGAATCACCACCTGGTACGGCAACGAGGAGCAGTTCTTCCAACGGGACGAGGAGTTCGTCGACCCGAATCAGGACATCGTCGAGGCCATGTCCGATTCCGAACGGGACGCCTACTACGAGGCGTTGCATGGACCGCCGGATCAGGGGGAGCCACAGATCGATCCCGAGACCGGAGAGGAGTACTACGAGTGGGAGGGCTTCGGAGAGGGGTGCTTCGGGCGGGCCGAAGAGCAGGTCTACGGGGTACAGCAGGAAATGTGGACCGAGCTCGGGCCATTGATGGAAGAGATGTGGGAGCGAATCCAGGCGGACCCGAGAGTCTTGGAGGCAAACGCCGATTGGTCGGCATGTATGGCCGATCGGGGGTTCGACTACACAGATCCTGAGGACATGTACGAATCACTCTTCGACGACCTCCAGAGCCGGTTCGAGGAGATCGTCGGTCCGAATGGCGGCTTCGCCGACCCCTTCGAGGGCTGGAGCGAAGAGGAGATCGAAGCCTTCTTCGAAGAGAAGTCCGAGGAGGAGGTGGAGGAGTTCTTCCGGCAGGCGGAGCAGGAGGTGCAACAGAACGTGGATCAAGAGGCCCTTGCAGCGCTGCAACAGGAAGAGCGAGATCTGGCCCTTGCGAATTTCGAGTGCCAAGCCGACATGCGAGAGGTGATGGTCGAGGTCCAAGCCGACTACGAGGCGGATTTCATCAGAGACAACAGGGACGCGTTGGAACAGATCCGCGACGCAACGAACGACTGACGTGCGCCGAGGACTAGCGCTCGCGTTGGTTTTGGCGGCGGCTGTCGTTGCCGCCGGTGGTGGCTGGGTAGCAGGTCGCAACATCCGCTCGCCGGCACAGGTGGCGGCCGAGGCGGAGCCACCGGAACCCTCTCTCATCACGGTCGAAGTGGAACTCGTCGAGCTCACGGCCGACGTGGTGACGCGAGCCGACATCGGATACGACGCGCCGGCGACACTCTCCATCACGGGTTCGATCGGAGGTGAGCAGATCGCACTGATTGCCACCGCGGTTCCGGTCGAAGGTGACGACATCGTCGAGGGGCAACCGGTCATCGAAGTGTCCGGCCGACCGATCTTGGCACTCCAAGGAGATATCCCCATGTATCGGGACCTGCGGCCGGGAGCGGAGGGACCCGATGTCCTGCAACTCGAGGAGGCGCTCGCCCGGTTGGGGCTCCTCGAATCCGAGCCCGACGGGATCCTCGACGACGACTCAGAAGCGGCGATCACCGAGTGGTACGAATTGGTCGGGTACCGACCAAACGGCACGTCGGATGTCGAGGAGGCGCAACTGGACGCGGCTCGGGCCCGGGTACGGGGGGCCAATCAGGCCGTGACGGATGCCCAGGGTGCGCTTGGAGACGCAACGGCCGCACCGGACGAACTCGCCATCAGGCAGGCCGAGGCTGCTGTCGCAGGAGCGCAGGATCAGCTCTCTCTCGCCCGGGGAGCTCTCACGGACGGCGCCGTTCAGAACGAGCGGTCGATCGTGGACGCCGAGGTACAGCGAAGCATGGCCGCGAGCGACTACTCGATTGCACAGGCGCGGTGGCAGATTGCCCAGACAGGCGTTCATCCGGACACCGGGGCGTTGCCCACGCCGATCGAGCTCGAACGCCTCAGACTCGATCTCGAAGCGGCCGAGTCGACGCTCCTGGCTGCCGACCAGCGGATCCAGGACGCCCGGACCCAGGCGGAGACGAGTTCCCTCCAGTTGGAGGGAGCAATCCGAAACGCAGAGCTGGCCGTCGCCGCCGCCGAGGCGTCGTTCGAAGACCTCATGAGCCCTCCCGATACGGCCCGGCTCCGTGCCCAGGTCTCGGATGCTCGTCAGGAACTCGCAGATGCGCAGACCGAGTTCGCAGAGATCCAGGCGGCGGTCGGCATCTGGGTGCCTGCAGGAGAAATCGTCTTCCTTCCGAGGCTGCCGGTCCGCATCGATCGGCTCAGCGTGCAACGCGGAGATCGGGTCGATGGCTCCTACGCGACGGTGACCGGGTCGGATCTTGCTGTGCGAGGTGCAGTTTCGGAGCGCGATGTGTCCCTGGTCAGGGAGGGCGCCATCGTCTGGATAGATGACCGGTCGTTGAGCGAGCCAATCGCAGGAACCATTCGACTCGTGGACGACCGCGCCGGCACGCGCACGGTCGCATCGGATCGGCACTACGTCGAGATCGTCGCCGAAGGGATTCCCGAAGAATTGATCGGATCGAACGTGAGAGTGGTGATACCGGTTGGTGGAACAGCAGGACCTGTGCTTGCCGTGCCCGCTTCAGCCCTCTCCGCCACTGCTGACGGCGCGTCGAGAGTCGAGGTGGCCGAGTCGGACGGGTCGACACGTCTCGTGACCGTCGAAGTCGGTCTCGCCGCTCGAGGGCTGGTTGAAGTGAGTCCGGTGGACGGTGAGCTGGACCAAGGCGATCTCGTGGTGGTTGGGGTTGCCGCCGGTGGATGATGCACTCCTCCTTCTCGACGGAATCAGCCGCACGTTCCGACTTGGCGAGGTCGAGGTTCCCGCATTGCGGCGTGCCGATCTCTCTGTCGATCGTGAGGAATATCTGTCGATCGTCGGGCCGTCCGGGAGCGGCAAGTCGACGCTGCTCAACGTCCTGGGGCTTCTGGACCGTCCGTCCTCCGGGTCGTACTACTTCGAAGGAGCGAATGTCTCTGAGCTCTCCGAGAGCGAGCGGACCCGGCTGCGGGCGAATCGCATCGGGTTCGTGTTCCAGTCCTTTCATCTTCTGGCTCACCGGTCCGTTCTCGAAAACGTGATGCTTGCGATGCTCTACAACGACGTGTCAAAAGGAGATCGGATCCGGCGGGCGAAGTGGGCTCTCGAGCGCGTCGGATTGGCGCACCTGGTCGGTTTCAAGCCAACGACGCTCTCGGGAGGTGAGCGGCAGCGCGTGGCGATCGCCCGGGCGATCGCCAGCCGTCCGGCGATGCTGTTGTGCGACGAGCCGACAGGCAACCTCGACTCCGTGACCAGCGCAGCGATCCTCGAGTTGTTCGAGGGCCTTCGCTCGGAGGGGCTGACGTTGATCGTGGTCACTCACGACGATCGGGTCTCCTCACGTGCAGATCGGATCGTTCACATGAGTGACGGGGTCGTCTACGCGGCGGCACCGACATGAGAGGACTTCGAGTGCTTCGTGATCTCCTTGCCGAGGCGCTGGCCGGCCTCTTCGCCAGGCCCGGGCGATCTCTGCTCACTGTGCTCGGAACCGTGTTGGGGATCGGGGCACTGGTTGCGACCCTCGGCGTCGCCGAGACAGCGGGAAACCAGATCGTCGGAACGTTCAACGAGCTGTCCGCGTCGTCTGTCGTGGTCTCCAGCGAGACGGGCTTCTTCGGCGGCGGCGCTCCACGGGTGGCGCTGCCCTGGGACTCCGAGTCCCGTCTCATGCGGCTCAATGGCGTCACGGCCGCCGGCACGCTCGCCGAGGTGTCGGTCGGAGGTGACCTTGCACGGTCGGTTCCGATCAATGATCCGCTCGGTCAGACCGAGTTCCAGATTCCCGTCCTCGCCGTGTCGCCAGGACTCTTCCCTGCGGCCCGTACCACCCTGTCAACGGGTCGATGGTTCGACGAGGGTCATTCGAAGCGAGCAGACCGCGTCGCCGTCCTCGGTGTTGGAGCGGCGCAGCGTCTCAACGTGTCACGCGTGGACCAGCAGCCGGTTGTGTTCGTCGGCGACGTCGACTTCGTCGTGATCGGGATCATCGCCCGAGTCGAACGGCAGCCGCAGCTTCTCAACGGAATCGTCATCCCTGAGGGGACCGCTCGTGACCTCTACGGTCTGGAGACTCCGTCGACGATCCAGATCGACACGGAGGTCGGCGCTGCTTCGCTGATCGCCTCACAAGCTGCGATCGCCGTATCTCCCAATGACCCGACGTTGGTTCGAGTGCAGAAGCCGCCGGAGCCCGAAGACCTGCGGGCAAGTGTGGAGGAGGACGTCGACGCCCTCTTTCTGGTTCTCGGTGGAGTGTCGCTCCTCGTCGGCGCCATCGGGATCGCCAATGTGACCCTGGTGTCGGTGCTGGAACGTGTTGGTGAGATCGGCTTGCGGCGCGCCGTTGGTGCTGCGCGACGACACATCGCCTATCAGTTCCTCATGGAATCGACTGCGATGGGGCTGATCGGAGGCATCATCGGTGCGAGCGCGGGAATCATCGTCGTCGTCACCGTATCGGCGGCCCGTACGTGGACCCCGGTTCTCGATCCCCGCATTCCGCTCGCCTCGGTGCTCATCGGAGCTCTGACTGGTCTCCTGGCAGGCCTCTACCCGGCTGTCAGGGCGTCGCTGCTCGAGCCAGTCGAGGCTCTCCGCGCAGGCGCTTGATGTACTGGGTAGTGTCCGCTCTGACGATGGAGAAGCGGCAGTGAGGATCGGGATTTCGGGCTTCGGTGGCTACGTGCCCGAGCGGGTGATGACGAACGCCGAGCTCGAGG
>CBDTXZ010000055.1:0-16829 GCA_965364515.1 uncultured bacterium | reverse complement strand
GGTACCACCATCACGTCGTGGTCCACGGACGAGGCTTCCGGATCGATCCGACCAGTCCAACCCGAAGACGCCGCTTTCTTCCTCCGGCGAGGTCGAACAGCGACCCGCCGATCTGAGCCGCAGCGTCGTGCGATTGCCTGGCATCTGCGCGTGCCGCATGAACCGAGGAGTTGTCGACTCCGGTGCAGAGGTGCGGCAGTTGTAATGATCGAGAACCGATGGAAGCACTCGCACCAGTGGCCATCGCATGGATCGCGAACGTGGCGTGGTCATCAACGAGCCTGGCGTTCAGTCGCGGACGATCAACTCGAACGTCCAAGCTCCTCCAGCCTCGTCCGCCCGTCCGCTCATCTCGACGAGATACCTGCCTGGCTCGGGGATCTCGTCGATGCGAGAACCTGTCGTCGTCTCGTGGCTCATGACGAAGGTGGAGTGGTCCGGTTCGCCAATCCGGTACCGGATCGCCCAGGTGTAACCGGTGGGTCGGTCGATGGTCCACCATCCGTTGCTGGGAACGCTCAAGACCATGAGGTCGTCGCCGGGAAGGCTGTCGAGGCACTCGTGTCCCCCGCCGTCGACTGGTCCACAGAACTCCCAGCTCCTGACCGCGATCTCGCCGCCGTCGGGACTCGAGATGAGCGCATCGGGAGCGAACTCGGGCGATGAGCAGCCGGCGATGCAGACCAGAGCCAGCGCACCTGCGAATCTCTTCATGTCTCCATCTTCCCGGTGGTGAACGACGAACTGTTTCGACCATCTCCTCGAGTGCCTGGACATCGCCGTCGCCGCCGCATTCTGACGTGCCACCGTGCACGGCGGCACTCGGAAGCTCGCTGTGCGTGTGGCCAATCGGTCGTTGGCGGAGTGCAGAAAGGGGAGGACCGAAGTCCTCCCCTTTCGTTTCTCAGCCCAACTGAGACAACCGGCTCCCCCAGCCCGGAGCGTCTCAGCCCCCCTGAGATCTAGCTGCAGCCGGTGGTGTCGCCACAGGTGAGGCACACGTAGCAGCTGCCGTTGCGGATCGTCATGTGGCCGCAGTTGGAGCAGACGGGCGCATCGCCCATGTTCTCTGACAGTGCGACGTCGGCGACGTTCGTCTTCGTGGCCGTAGCAACGCTGCCGTTCATCGACGACGCCTGCGCGGTCGGTTGCGGTCCCGATCCACCCGAAACCGGAGTCGGTGCGGGAGTGTTGTCAGGGGCGTCCGCGTACTGGGCAGCACGCTGGACCAGCTCGACATCGGCCTCGGCGGCCGCATCGCTCAGATCCAACTGGACGCCGGCCTCGACGGCCAACCCTTGAGCCGGTTCCGGCAGATCGCCGTCGCGCACAGGCGGCACCTGGGCCAACTCGTCACGCTGCAGATACTCGACGCCGAGTGAGCGGAATACGTAGTCCACGATCGAGTTCGACATCTTGATGTTGGGGTGTCCCTCCACCATGCCGCGTGGCTCGAACGTCTGGAACGTGAACGTGTCGACGAACTCCTCGAGCGGCACGCCGTACTGGAGGCCCTTGCTGACCGCGATGGCGAAACAGCTCAGGATGCCCTTGAGGGTCGCACCCTCTTTGGCGAGGTCGATGAAGATCTCACCAAGAGTCCCGTCGTCGTACTCGCCGGTCCGGAGGAACACCTTGTGTCCTCCGACTCGCGCCTCCTGGTTGAATCCACGTCGGCGACCGGGAAGCAGGAACCGCTGGGGATGCATGCCCTGGGCATATGCCTGGCTCGGGGACAGTCCCGCAGGCACGCGACCCCAGGCGATCTGGGCGTCCTTCTCGACGGCGGCTGCGACCTCTTCGGTCTCCTCATCGGATGCGCCGTCGTCGCTCGAGCTCGACAGCGGCTGGCTCGCCTTCGAGCCATCCCGATACAGCGCCATCGACTTGAGGCCCAGGTCCCAGCTCACCTTGTAGGCGTCCTGGATGTCGTCGGGGGTCACCTCGTTGGGCATGTTGATCGTCTTGGAGATCGCACCGGAGATGAACGGCTGGGCGGCCGCCATCATCTTGATGTGCCCGAGGTGGTGGATGAAGCGGGTCCCGTACTTGCCGTTCTTGTTGGCGGTGTCGAACACCGACAGGTGCTCGTCTGCGATGTGCGGGGCACCCTCGATCGTCTGGCGGCCGCAGATGTGGTCGTTGGCTGCGGTGATCTCCGACTTCGAGAAGCCGAGCGCCGAAAGCAGATCGAACTCCCAACTCGTGTACTCGTCGACTTCGAAGCCGAGTCGCTGCAACGCAGCTTCGCCGATGACGAAGACGTTGAAAGCGTGCTTCAGCTCGAAGACGCCGGGCAGGGTCTTTTCGATCTTTGCGATCTCTTCATCAGTGAAGCCCTTGGCAGACAGCGAATCGGAGTTGATGAACGGTGCACCGTTTAGGCTCGACGTGCCGACGATGTAGGTGACGATGTCGGACTGCTGCTCTGGGGTGTAGCCGAGGTTGGCCAGTGCGGGAGTCACCGACTGGTTCACGATCTTGAAGTAGCCGCCGCCGGCCAGCTTCTTGAACTTGACCAATGCGAAGTCAGGCTCGACTCCGGTGGTGTCGCAGTCCATCAACAGGCCGATGGTCCCGGTCGGGGCGAGCACCGACGCCTGGGCGTTGCGATAGCCGTGGGCCTCGCCGAGGTCGAGTGCGAGATCCCAGCTCTGGCGAGCCGCCGAGAGCAACGGTGCAGGCGCCAGGTCGGCGTCGATCCCCATCACCGTGTGGGTGAGGCCTTCGAAATCCTCAGCCGGGGCGTCGTAGGCGGCCCGGCGATGGTTCCGGATGACACGCAGCATGTGCTCGCGGTTCTCGGCGAACTTCGGGAATGGACCGACCACCGACGCCATCTCGGCAGAGGTCGCATACGAGTATCCGGTGAGGATGGCGGTCAGCGCACCGGCGATGGCGCGACCCTCGTCGGAGTCGTAGGCGAGCCCCATGCGCATCAGCAGCGAGCCGAGGTTGGCGTAGCCGAGACCCAGCGTGCGGTAGTCGTAGGACCCCTGTGCGATCGGTGCGGACGGGAAGTGGGCCATGGTGACGGAGATCTCCAGCACCATCGTCCACAAGCGGATGGCGTGCTGATACGAGTCGATGTCGAAGCTTCCGTCCTCGTTCATGAATCGGACGAGGTTGAGTGACGCCAGGTTGCAGGCGGTGTCGTCGAGGAACATGTATTCCGAGCACGGGTTGGAGCCGCGGATGCGGCCACCCTCTGGGCAGGTGTGCCACTCGTTGATGATCGTGTCGAACTGGAGGCCCGGGTCGGCGCATGCCCAGGCGGCCTCTGAGATCTGCCGCCACAGGTCGCGGGCCTTGACGGTCTTGGCAACCGCTCCGTCGGTGCGGCGGGTCAGGTTCCAGTCACCGTCTGCGATGACGGCTTCGACGAAGTCGGAAGTGACCCTGACCGAGTTGTTCGAGTTCTGACCCGAGACGGTCGCATATGCCTCGCCGTTGAAGTCGGCGGGCATGCCGCCCTTCTGGATGAGGATGCGGGCCTTGTCCTCTTCCGCCTTCTTCCAGTCGATGAACAGTTCGATGTCGGGATGGTCGACGTCCAGGATGACCATCTTGGCGGCCCGGCGAGTGGTGCCGCCAGATTTGATGGCACCGGCGGCACGGTCGCCGATCTTGAGGAACGACATCACGCCCGAGCTCTTGCCGCCACCAGAGAGCGGCTCGTTCTCTCCGCGGATGTTGGAGAAGTTCGAGCCGGTTCCAGAGCCCATCTTGAACAGGCGTGCTTCACGCATCCACAGATCCATGATCCCGCCCTCAGAGACCAGGTCGTCGTCGACGGACTGGATGAAGCAAGCGTGTGGGGCGGGTCGGCTGTAGGCGTCGGGGGAGGGGGCGAGTTCTTCTGTCTCCGGGTCGACGAACCAGAAGCCCTGGGGGTTGCCGGTGATGCCGTAGGCGTGGGCCAGACCAGTGTTGAACCACTGCGGGCTGTTCGGAGCGGCCATCTGATTGGCGAGCATGAACTTGAGCTCGTCCTCGAAGGCCTGGGCGTCGGTGTCGGAGGCGAAGTAGCCGTGGGTCTGACCCCAGTGGCGCCACGTTCCGGCGAGGCGGTCGAACACCTGCTTGGCGGAGCGCTCGGGTCCGGTGACGGCGGCGCCGTCCTCGTCGGTGATGGCCTCTCCGTTCTCGTCGTATTGGGGCACGCCGGCCTTGCGGAAGTATTTGGAGACCATGATGTCCGACGCCACCTGGCTGAAGTTGGCCGGGATCTCGGCCCCGGTCATCTCGAAGACGACCGAGCCGTCGGGATTGGAGATGCGGGAGTCCCGACTCGACCACTCGATGCTCTCGTATGGGCTGGAACCTTCGGTGGTGAAGCGGCGCTCGATGCGCAGACCGTCGGACATGATGTGGGGGCTCCCTCTCTGATGTGGCTTCCTCTGACAACTGACCCCGGACGGGACGTTTCCCGAGAGAACGTCCAGACCAGGGGCGTCGTATTCGTATTCCAACCACTACATGTTGTGGTCCTCTGCGTATCGGACACCACATGTTGGGGTGGGACACACGACTGTAATTACACAGGTGTCACTCAGTCAATGGTTTCATCGACCCAGAGAGGGTCGTTTTTCGCGAACTGGCCTTCGAACGCGTTCAAACCACGTGGCCGAGCGACGGCCTGTCTTCGGGGGAAGTCCATCCACGAGTGGATGCGGCCGGGAAGTTATCCCTCTCGGCCCCAACGCGAAAACCCAAGAGCCGCGGATTTTTCGCGCTCAGGCGATCTGCGACCCGGGACCCGCCATCCGCGCACCTGTGCGTCGCAGAGCGCCCTACAACTCGCGTGACAACCAGAAGGTGTCGTACCAGGTCTCGAACTTGAAACCGACCTTCGGGAAGCGGCCGACATCGGTGAAACCAAGTGTCCGGTGGAAGTCGACGCTCTGGTCGTTGGGCAGGGTGATGGCGGCGACGGCGGTCACGAAACCGAGAGTCCGCAACTGCTCGAGGAGTGCCTCGTACAGCCCACGACCGACGCCGACGCCGTGGTGCTCCCGCCCCACGTACACCGTTGTCTCTGCGGTGAAGCGATACGCATGCCGAGATCGCCACGGCGTCGCATACGCATATCCCCGCACCTCTCCGTCGAGCTCATCGACCAACCAGAGATGTGCGGCCTCCATGCGACGCCGGATCTCCTCGGCGTCGGGTGGCTCCTCCTCGAACGAGATGGCGGTTTCGATCACGTACGGTTGATAGATCGCAGCGACCGACGCAGCATCTGCCGGAACGGCGGGCCGGATCATCGACCCACGCCGGGACGGTCGCGAACGACCTCGACGAGCGAGCACAGAAGTTTCTTCCGGAACGCGAGAGCCTGGTACGGGGTCATCGGGACGACGATAACAACGGCGTGCGGTAGGTTTCGGGCCAGGAGGAACTGCATGGAACAACGGTCTCTCGGTCGCAGCGGTACGGCAGTCAGCGCACTCGGTCTCGGCACGATGACTTTCGGTGCCGAGACCGACGAGCAAGGCGCACACGCCCAGCTCGATCTCTTCGTCGAGGCCGGCGGTACGTTCGTCGACACCGCAGACGTCTATGCCCAGGGCGTCTCAGAGGAGGTCGTCGGGAGATGGCTGGCGCTCACCGGGAAACGGGAGCAGGTCGTTCTCGCTACGAAAGGCCGCTTCTCGATGGGTGGCAGCGTCTTGGAGCGCGGCGCCGGACGGCGGTACCTACGCATGGCTCTCGACACCAGTCTCGCCCGACTCGGCGTCGACGACGTCGACCTGTACCAGATCCACGGCTGGGACCCCAACAGCCCGCTCGACGAGACGCTGGAGACGCTGGACCAGTTCGTCTCCTCGGGGAGGGTGGCACACGTCGGCTGGTCGAACGTGTCTGCCTGGCAGATGCAGCGGATCGTGGACCGTTGTGAGATGCACGGCTGGACCCGTCCGGTCACGCTCCAGCCCCAGTACAACCTGCTCGACCGCGGGATCGAGCTCGAAGTGCTGCCCATGTGCCTCGAAGAAGAGATCGGAATCCTCCCGTGGTCACCGCTGGGAGGAGGTTGGCTGACCGGCAAATACTCACCCGACCGTCGCCCCGAGGGTGAGACCCGGTTGGGAGAGGATCCGGGTCGCGGTGTCGAGGCCTACGACGCCCGGAACACGTCCCACACTTGGCGGGTGCTCGACGTCGTCGAGCGCATAGCGGAGTCCCGGGGCGTCAGTCGGGCGCAAGTGTCGCTCGCCTGGGTCAGGCAGCGGCCCGGTGTCTCCTCGGTCATCTTGGGGGCGCGGACCACCGGACAGTTGGAAGACAACCTGGAGTCTGCGGCGCTCGAGCTGACCTCGGCGGAGATGGCTGAGCTCACTGCCGTTTCTGCACCGGGGATCCCGCCCTACCCGTATGGCGTCCTGCGATCGGGGTGCGGCCTGCAGTGGTGGGATGTGCTCGGGACCGTTTCAGGGGAGGCGTAGGCGGTCGAAGGGCATCACGGACTGACCTGGGTGATCGGGACACCCCAAAAGGCTCGGAGCGCCCGCATGAACGTGTCTGCGGCATCGCCGATCGGGTTTCCGGCTGGGAGCAGCGGTCCCAATGCCACAAAGGCCACCGCGGCCAGCACCACCACTCCGACGAGCCGATAGAAGGTCTTCACGCTCACACAGTACGCCGGTGACGGTCGAAGGGGTCCGTTTGCCCGCCGGAGGGTGCGGCACATCGGTAGCGTCCGGGTTTCGTCGAGCAAGGAACCTGATGTGCCGGTGCTGAAACGCCAATCCGACAAAGTGGACCTCCTGTCGCAAGTCCCGTTGTTCGCCGATCTCTCGAAGAAGGACCTCACCCAGGTGGCGCGCCGTGTGACGGAAGTCGAGTTCCTTCCTGGAGATCACATCCTCCATCCGGGCACCGCCGGCGACGAGGCGTTCGTCATCATCGAGGGGAAAGCGTCGGTGCGTCGCAACGGGCGCAAGATCGCAGAGCTCTCGAATGGGGATGTGGCAGGTGAGATGAGCCTCATCACCGACCTCCCGCGGAACGCCGGTGTCAGGGCAGACACATTCGTTCCCGCCATCAGAGTCACCCGGGACGATCTCTCCGCGCTCATGAATGACCACCCGACGGTTGCCGTGAAGCTGCTCCGCACCGTTGCGACACGTCTGGTCGAGGCCATCGGCTCCTACTGAGACCGCCGCTGCCGGCTACCACGCTCCGAGGTCGAATCGCACAGAGCCGCAGACCGGACGATCATGGAAGACAAACCAGATCGATGGAGGTCGACCACATGAACCCCAAGGCGCAACAAGCTGCACAGCAGATCAGTGATGTCGGAGCTCGCACTGGCGAACGACTCGTCGACGTGAGTGAGGTGATCGCCTCCGAGGCTGCCGAGATCGCAGACCGCGTCGGTGAATGGCTGGCCCAGAACGACCCGGTGTCCCAGGCTCGCCATGTCGCATCGGACTCCGTCCATCATCTCCGCGACTGGTCGTCGACGCTGCCCGAGCGGCTCGCTGCTGCGCTGCCGGTCGTTGCGACGGTCCCGGCGAAGCCGAAGAAGCGAACGCTGTTCGGGATGTTCGCGCTGGGAGCCGCGGTCGCATACTTCTTCGACCCTGCGTCGGGTGCGGCTCGTCGCGACGCGATCAAGCAGCGGATCGCCGGACTGTTCGGCCGTAACGACACCGGCGGTGAATGACGAGGAACTGATGGCCGAGGCGGTTGCCGAGGCCAGACAGGGGGCCGCAGAAGGCGGGATCCCGATCGGTTCGGTGCTCGCCATCGACGGCCAGGTAATCGGGCGCGGTCGCAATCGCAGAGTCCAGCGGGGAAGCGTGGTGCTCCACGCCGAGATGGACGCTCTCGAGAACGCCGGTCGTCTCACGGCAGCCGACTACCGCAGATCGGTGCTGTACTCGACGCTGTCTCCATGTGACATGTGCACCGGCGCGGTTCTCCTCTATCGGATTCCGCGTGTCGTGATCGGTGAGAACCGGACCTTTCGCGGTCCGGAGGACTACTCCCGGAGTCGAGGTGTCCACCTCGAGGTCCTCGACGACACGGTGTGCATCGACATGATGGAGAAGTTCACCACCGCTCACCCCGCTCTGTGGGACGAGGACATCGGCGAGTAGTCAACTGCGGTTGAGCACCGTCGTTGCGCCCTCGAAGGTCACGGCGAGGGTGTCGGGACCGCATTCGAAGGTACCGGTACCCGTGAACGAGTCCTGATCGATGGTCTGTGGACCGCCGAACGGGAGTTCTACGAGTTCACCGTCCACTTCGGCCTGGACCGTCACTGTCACGTCAGACGCGCTGGACGTAACGGTCATCATGTTGCCGTCGATCGAGTACGTGCCCGAATCCGAGCCGTTGATCGTGTTGACGATCGCGCCCTCCGGCGTCTCGAACCGGAACTGCCAGTTGTCCCGCACTGCCGTCATCGTTCCGTCCTCGGCGAGCTCGATGGTGTATGAGCCGCCTCCGAACGACACCTCTCCGGGCACCTCGCTGCCGAACTGCTCGAGCAGTCCATCCACGAACGACTGTGAGTCGAACTCCCACACCCCGACGACGCAGTCGGCGCCTCCCAACGGGGCTGCGGTGGTCGTCGTTGTCTCGGCCACCGTGGTCGTGGGGGCCGTGGTGGTCGTGGTCGTCTCGGGAACGGTTGTGGCGGCAGCGACGTCGCTCGATTCGACCGGAACCTCGGTCGTGGTCGCCGCCTCGTCCCCACCGCAGGCGGCGAGTACGAGAGCGAGGATCAGCAGAAGTCGGGTCTTCATTGTGGGCCTTTCGAGATCGCGTTCTGGACCGAGGGGAGACCGGTCCGGGTGCATCCACCTGTCAACGAGCGTACAGACACCGCGGCGACAGACCTACCGAGCCTCCTCACGTAGGGTCCTGAGGATGGAGATCCTCACGACTCCGCCGGACAGGTTCGACGCGACTCCGGACTTCGATCACGCGACCGTTGCGACCGATCTCGGCGACGGCCTGACCGTGAACCACGTCGAGGCCGGTGCGGGCTCGGTCGTTCTCCTCATGCACGGCCAACCGACCTGGTCGTTTCTGTACAGGTCGATGATCGATGTGCTGTCCTCCGCTGGACATCGGGTCGTCGCTCCCGACCTGATCGGTTTCGGGAGGTCGAGCAAGCCACGTGAGATGACAGACCACACGTACGAACGACACGTGACATGGATGACCCGATGGCTCGAGACCGTCGACCTCGACGGAGTGACCCTCTTCTGTCAGGACTGGGGCGGGTTGATCGGGCTGCGCCTTCTGGCGGCCCAGCCTGATCGCTTCTCGCGCCTGGTCGTGGCGAACACCGCTCTTCCCACCGGCCACCAGCGGTTGCCGGACGCCTTCTTCGCCTGGCGAGAGTTCGTCCGAACCACGCCCGACTTCGATTGTGGGCGGATCGTTCAGGGGGCGACGGCACGAACGTTGAGTGACGCAGAGGTCGACGCCTACAACGCTCCATTCCCGGACGACTCCTACCGGGCAGGACCACGAGTCATGCCGTCGCTGGTACCGACTTCGCCAGACGATCCATCGTCGGAGCCGAACCAATCGGCATGGAGTGTGCTGTCGGCATGGCAACGGCCAACGCTCACACTCTTCTCCGACGGCGACCCGATCACTGCCGGCGGAGAGCGCCTGTTCCAGTCGAAGGTGCCGGGAGCCGATGGCGAGCCACACCGGACCATCGAAGGGGCGGGCCACTTCCTCCAGGAGGACGCCGGAGAGCAACTCGCGGATACGATTGCCGAATGGATGCGCTGAATAGGGTCGTCGAGGCCGCACGCGATCGTCACGACCAATCACCAGCCGTCGTGGTTCGTTCGCCCGGCCGTGTGAACCTGATCGGGGAGCACACCGACTATTCGCTCCTGCCGGTGATGCCGTTCGCCATCGACCGAGGTGTCTACGTCGCCGTATGTGATGGTCCGCCCGGCGTCGAGGTCGACTCATTGACCCATCCCGATCCGATCTCGATCGAGCTCGGTGGCGATCGATCTGGCCTGTCGGGTTGGCACCGCTATTTCGCTGCTGCTGTGGATGCGGTGGGCTTCAGAGGAGGCGCCCGGGTGCTGATCGACGCCGATCTCCCTGCCACGGGCGGACTCTCCTCGTCGTCGGCATTCACCGTCGGCGTCCTCATGGCGCTCGGAACGTTCGCAGGCGACCCTCCGTTCCGGGAGGAATTGCCCCAACTCGCGCTCGAGGCGGAACGCTCGATCGGTGTCGAGAGCGGTGCCATGGATCAGACCGTGATCTCGTTGGCGAAGGAAGGGCACGCCCTTCGAATCGACTTCGATCCCTTCTCCACCAAGGACGTTCCGATCTCTGGGGATCTGGCCATCGTGGCGGCCTACTCGGGTCACGCCGCGCCCAAAGGCGGGGATGCCAACCGCTCGTACAACTCCAGGGTGGTTGCCTGTCGTGCAGCCGCGCTCCTTCTGGCACAGATCGAAGGTGTCGATCCTGGTGACCCCCCCGTGCTGTCGACGGTCAGGTCGTCGACACGGTTCGACGACCTCCCGGAGTCGGCCAGCGCCAGGTCCGTTGCCGAGCGTCTCGATGTGGACGTCGACCGGATGGTGAATCTCACCGCCACCCGTTTCGACCCCGACGACGAGTTGCCCGTCCGCAGCGTGGCCAGGCACGTCCTGTCCGAGGCTCGCAGGGTGGATGAGGCGGAGGATGCACTGACAGATGCCGACTATCGCCTGCTGGGGCGCCTCTTGGACGCCTCCCACGAGTCGTTGCAGGACTTCGGGGCCTCGTCGCCCGCCCTCGACCGGCTCGTGATGGCGATGCGGGCTGCAGGCGCCCACGGCGCTCGGCTCACCGGCGCAGGCTTTGGTGGCTACGCCATCGCGGCGTGCCCGCCTGCGCAGGTCGACGCAGTCCTGGCAGCTGCGGAAGCGGCCACCGGCGGGCCGGCGTTCCGGGTGAAGCCATCGGCAGGTGTGGCCGGGGTGTGACGGTTCCGCTCCGGGAGCCGTCATTCGATCGGTATGGTGCCGAACATGGCCCACGACTCGACGCTCACCGACCAGGCCGGCATGCCCTGGAGACTGTCAGATCATCTCGATGCGGCTGCGCTGCTCGTTTTTCTGCGTGGAGACTGGTGACCATATTGCAACGGCCAGCTGGTCAGCCTGGCATCTCGACACGACGAGTTTCTCGCAGCCGGCGCGCGGCTGTTCGGAGTGAGCATCGACTCTCCAGCCCAGAACGCTGCGATGATCGAAAAGCTCTCGCTCCCGTTCCCGCTCCTATCGGACCCCGACCGATCGAGGATCATCGAGCCGATGGGTGTCGCCGACCCGAACGACGCCAGAAACCTCGCCCGACCGGCAATGGTCTTGATCGGCCCGGACGGCACCGAGCAATGGCGATTCGTCTCACGCGACTACGCCGACCGCCTGCCGAATGACGAAGTCATCGAACGGGTGCGGGGCTTGGGGCTCGAGGTAACCACCACCCAACCACCGCCCGACATCGGGCCGGTCGAGGCTGGTCCCAAGGCCATGCCCTTCGATGGGCTCTTCCACTACATCCGCGGTGCCCGCTTCGCGGCTCAAGCGATGGGCCTGAGGCACAAGGACCTGAGCGACGAGATCAAGAGGGACTCGAAGGCCTACGTTGCAGAGATGGATGAGATGCTCGTTGCCATCACTGCCCTGACGAAGCGCATGCAGAGCTGACACAGTCGGGGCCGGGCGCATGGCCCGACCCCGAGATACAGTCGAATCGGGCTGCTCAGTTCTTGTCGACCAGGACGACCGTGTAGTCGTCGAATGTGGTTGAACCGAAGTCGACGGCGTTCACTGCCGCGATCTGGCTGCCCTTGCTGGCGATCGTCGTCGGGATGTTGAACTCAGGATCTTTGATCGTGTCGACGACCGTGCCCGACGTCAGATTGCCGGACAGCTTGATCTTGGCGATCTGGTTCAGGCTGTTCTGGATCACATAAAGGGTTCGTCCCTCGAGCAGGATCCCATCACCGGAGCCAACGGTGTCGCCTCCGAGGTCGATGAGCGAGCTATCGCCGCTGGTGGGATCGACGGTGTACAGCTCGCCCTTGGCCGAGTTCACGACGATCAGTGTCTTTCCGTCGGCGGTGGCCTCGATACCGTTGGTGTTGAAGCCCGGCACGAAGACGGATGCAGGGCCATTCAGCGGGATCGCGTCCACGCCATCGGAGCCGTCGGCGTTCACCCGGTACAGCTCGGGAGCAGCCGAGTTCGTGAAATAGACCGAGTCACCGGCCACGATGACGTCGTTGATGAAACCAGGTGCCAGGTCGTAGACATTGACCGGTTCTCCTGTTCGGCTGTCGTAGGCGGCGGCACCGCCGGACGGACCGCCTGCAGCCCAGATGAACTTGGTGGCGTTGTCATACGCCAGGCCAACGGATGGAGCCACGACAGGCTCGGTCACCAGGTAGCTGGTCTCGCCGGTCTGGTAGTCGCCGACGACGATCTGGCCCGTGGTCAGTGACCCGGTGTAGAAGGTGTTGCCGTCACCGGAGACGATGCCCTCGGGGGCGAGTCCGTTGTCCGAATTGCCTGCCGGCAGGTCGATGACCGACGGGAACGGCGCCGCCGCCATCGACAGGACTGCGACGAACGCAATGATCATTGTGCGCATGCTCTCTCCTCTGGTTGCACTGTGCAATCTGTGGCGAGGGCATACCCGCTCAGCCGAATTCGACACCTGAGATCTCGACCGGGTCCGTTCCCACGTCGAATTCGAGACGGTCGGCGCCCCGCTCCACCGCCACGATCGGCATCGCCGGCGTCAGGCTCGACGTGACCTGCTCGATTCGTCTGGCCCCGTTCGGGTGCTCCAGGTGAGGGCGGAACCAGACGGCCTCCGGGGTGTGGTGGACGCAGAAGAACTGCGTCGGATGCCCGGTGATGGAGAGCAAGGAGAAGCCGGCGACCAACTCCGAGCCGTCCGCCCGAGGGGCAGGCCGCTTGAACGTCGTCGGGTCGTCGGCTTTGAGCCCTGCGGCTCTGATCTTCGAGCCGGCATCGACGATCGACATCGCTGTGCAGGCGAAATGGCTGAACCCGTCACGATCCCTTTCGAGATGTTCAGCGACTTGCCTGGCGAAGCCAATTCCGGGAAGTCGAGTCGGATCGGCGATCCCGACCAGCTCGACGTAGACCCGCTCGAACACGACCAGCCGGTTGGCCGTCCCGAATGGGTGCAGCGCCTCCGGAGTCACCACGAACCCGGCGTCGGTGAGCGTGGCCGCAGCGAAGTCCAGATCGGTGACCGGCAGCACCAGATGGTCGAGTTCGGTCACGTCGATCCAGGGATGGTCCGCTTGCGCGTCGACAGGTAGCCGTGCCACAGGATCTGGGCTGCGGCTGTGCGGTGCGGGCGCCACCGTTCGCCGATCTCCGCCAGCACGACTTGGTCGGGGACGGTAGAGAGCCCGAGTGCCTCGGCGGTGGCCACCTGCAGTGCGCGGTCGCCGACCGGCCAGATGTCGGGTCGGTCGAGGCTTGCCATGAGAAAGACGTCTGCGGTCCACGGGCCGATCCCCGGGACTGCGATCAACTCCCGTCGCACCGCCTCGTCGTCGAGAACGTCCAGCCGTTCCGGCACCAGGCGGCCGTCGATCACGCGATGTGCGAGCTCTCTGGCGTACCGCGCCTTCTGTCTGCTGAAGCCGATCGAACGCAACTCCTCGTCGGTCAACTCGAGAACACCGTCGGGGTGGACCCCGGGGATCGCAGCCTCGAGCCTGTCGAAGGCAGCTCGTGCGGAATCGAGCGAGACCTGTTGTTCGAGGATCAACAACACGAGTGTCTGGAATGTCGCAGCGCGGGAGAACCGTTCCGGTCGTCCGTGCTCGGCAACAACCGAAGCCAGTCGCCGATCGGAGGAGATCAACGAGTCGATCGCTGCGGTGAACGGGTCGCCGGGAGACATCGCCAGCGAGTCTGCCATGAACTGGCAGTAGTCTGACTTCCATGGTCGTGCAGCTCTTCGTCACTTGCCTCGTCGACGGATTTGCTCCACAGGTCGGTCGGGCGACGGTGCGTCTCCTCGAACAGCACGGCCAGACGGTCGAGTTCCCGGTCGACCAGACGTGTTGCGGGCAGCCTGCACTGAATGCCGGAATCCGTGAAGACGCCCGGGCGATGGCGGCGCACACGGTCGCAGTCCTCGACAAGACGCAGGGGCCGATCGTGGTCCCGTCGGGATCGTGTGCCGAGATGATGATCCACCGCTTTCCCGAGCTTCTCTCGTCCGGCCCGGAGGCGGCCGCAGCCCTCCGTGTGGCCAACCGGGTGCGGGAACTGACCCAGTTCCTCGTCGACGATCTGTCCATCGATGTGCAGGCGACGGGCGCCGGCACGGTCACCGTCCACAAGTCATGCCACGGCCTGCGCGGCCTCGGTATCGAAACGGAGATCGAGACGCTCGTGGACGGCGTCGAGGGTGTCGAGCGCTGCGACCTCGAAGGGGCCGACGAATGTTGCGGCTTCGGTGGCCTGTTCTCGATCGAGATGCCCGAGGTCTCGACGGCCATCCTGAACACGAAACTCGATCATGTGGTTGCCTCGGGAGCACAGACCGTCGTGGGCGGCGACATCAGTTGTCTCATGCACATCGGCGGAGGCCTGCACCGGCGCGGATCGGCAATCGAAACCCGGCACGTCGTAGAGCTGCTGGTCGAGGACGAATGACGCCGGTGACCTTCAGAGAACGCTCCGTCAGAGAGCTGGGAACCCAGAAAGTCGTCAACATCGGCAAGGCGACTCGTCGAAAGACCGCCGACCGGATCAGCGCGGCTGCCGCCTATCCCGCGATGGAGCAGATGCGGGATCGAGCGAGAGAGATCCGGCTGCACACGCTGAAGCATCTCAGCGACTACCTCGCGCAGTTCGCCGATTCTGTGGAGCGCCAAGGCGGTCAGGTGTATTTCGCGGCCGACGCCGACGAAGCGAACGAATACGTTTCGAGGCTCGCGCTCGACCGTGGAGTGCAGAAGATCGTCAAGTCGAAATCGATGGTCACCGAGGAGATCGACCTGAACGACCATCTGGAGTCCAGTGGACTCGAGGTGGTGGAGACCGACCTCGGCGAGTTCATCATCCAGATCGCAGGCGAGAAGCCGACGCACATCATCTCGCCCGTGATGCACAAGAATCGCTACGAGATCGGCGAGCTGTTCGCTTCCGAGCTCGGCATCGAGTACAGCGACGATCCGCTGGTTCTCAACGACGCAGCCAGACGGCACCTGCGCTCGATCTTCCTGGCTGCCGACATGGGCATCTCCGGCGTCAACTTCGGTGTGGCCGACACGGGCACGATCACAACGGTCACCAACGAGGGCAATGCACGGCTGACCACCGGCGCGCCTCGCATCCATGTGGCGATCATGGGTATGGAGCGGCTCGTACCCAACGCAGGCGACCTCACGGTGATGCTCGAGGTGCTGGGACGTTCCGGCACCGGTCAAGCGCTGACCGTCTACACCAACCTGATCACCGGGCCTCGGGCTTTCGACGAGCAGGACGGGCCCGATGAACTGCACGTCGTGATCCTCGACAACGGTCGAAGTGAGGCGCTTGCCTCGTCGTCAGCGGAGATCCTCGCCTGCATCCGCTGCGGTGCGTGTCTCAACGTGTGCCCGGTCTTTCGGGAGGCAGGCGGTCATGCGTACGGCAGCACCTATCCGGGGCCCATCGGGGCCGTCCTCACCCCCGCCCTGTTCGGCCACGACGAGTGGGGCGACCTGCCGTTCGCATCGTCGTTGTGCGGAGCCTGCAAGGACGCCTGCCCGATCCGGATCGACATCCCGAGCCTGCTCCTCGAACAGCGCGCCGAATCGATGAACGCCGGGGGCGGAGACTTCGCCTGGCTCAAACCGGGCCTGGCCGCATACCGGAGGATCGCGACCAATCCCGTCCTGTGGCGCGGTTTCCTCGCGGCCGGTGGGGTGTTCGGCAAGGCAACCGGTGACTGGGTGACGAGAATGCCGTTCCACGCAGGGAACTGGACATCGACCCGCGACCTGCCTGCGCCGGCCGAACAGTCGTTCCACTCGTGGTGGAAGGAGCACCGGAGCTGATGGAACGATCCGAGTTCCTGGCGCGAGTCCAGACGGCTCAGGCTTCCGCGATCCTGCCGGATGCGCCAGACGCCGATCCGGGCCAGTGGGTACCCGACCTTCCAGAGGTGGACCTCACGGATCGGTTCGTCGAGAAGGCCGGTTCGGTCGCCGCAGAGATCCACACGGACCCGCCCGACGCCGTCATCGCCGAAGTCATCGGTCGCTACGAGATCGAGAGCTTCATGAGTTGGGATCTCGACCGGATCGACGGGCTCGAATGGCTTCCGGACGGGCTCGAGCGTGTCGCAACCGAGACACCCAGGGGGGTCGAAGGGCGTGCCGAGCACAACGCCCGATACATGGACGTGAAACTCGGCATCACCGGTGCCGAGGCGGCGTTCGCCGAGACCGGCACCATCGTCGTCAGGTCGGGGCCGGGTCGGCCCCGGATGGCCTCACTCGTGCCGCTGGTCCACGTGGCCGTGCTCAGGAGGGATCGCATCTTCCGCTCGGCATCGCACTGGGCCGCCGATCCATCGGCACGCATGGCGGAGGGGTCGAACGTCGTGTTCATCACCGGACCTTCGAAGACGGCTGACATCGAGTCGATCGTCACACGCGGCATTCACGGGCCCAAGCACCTCCACATCGTCCTGGTCTGATCTTCAGCCTTCCGCCGAAGCTCCCCGCCACTCGTCTCGGAGCGTGTCGATCAGACGCCTGCGCTCATGGGGGATGTCCTCGCCGAGTCTGGCCGCCA
>CBDTXZ010000054.1:0-17119 GCA_965364515.1 uncultured bacterium | reverse complement strand
GGATGCGCTCTCACCCGGCCAATCAGTTCCTTCCGAGCATGAGTCCGACCCGAGGTGTATCGCAGGTGACCGCCGAGTTCGTGCTCCTCTTCGACCAGCATCACCGCCGCGCCTTCGTCCGCAGCGGCGAGTGCTGCCGCCATGCCGGCAGGGCCACCGCCGGCGATCAACACATCGGGGTGGGCGTAGCGGGCGTCGTAGCGGGCGTCCGAAATCTCTTCTGCGACCGAGCCGCCGGATGCGAACCTGCGAAGCACGCTCGAATACAGCGGCCGGAGCAGCGCCGGCTTCATGAACGTCTTGTAGTAGAAGCCCGGCGCGAGGAAGCGGCTCAGGAGGCCGTTCACGGCCCGGACGTCCATCTCGAGTGACGGCCACACGTTCTGGGCGCTCACGGCGTCGCCAGGCCGAACGCGTCTGTGGCCTGCACGGACGTTCGGTTCGTCGTCGACCTGGACCATCGTGTTCGGATCGAGGAACGACGCCGTGAGCACCCCTCGGGGGCGGTGGTACTTGAAGCTCCGACCGATCACGTCGGTTCCGGAGGCCAGCAGGGCAGAGACGATCGTGTCGCCCTCGTAGGCGACCGTGGGCGAACCGTTCCACGTGAAGTGGATCTGCCGGGAGCGGTCGATGACCTCGTCGGGTTGAGGGGGGAGGCGGCTCACGATGTGCCTCGTGTCGGCCGGATCGAGGTGATCTCGTTTGTGACGGTGCTCCGATCGATGTCGAGAAATCGACGGCAGCCGTGAGTGTGGAACCAGCGCTCGGTCTGGACTCCGGCGGTGTTCTTCCGTTCGTACAGGTAGGAGCGCCACTCGGCAGGAGTCGCATCGGCCGTCGGTCGGGGGACGATCTCGCCCCGATGGGTGAACTCGGCGTCGGCTCTGGGTCCGCAATGAGGACAGATGATCAACAGCACGCCGCGCTCCTGAAACCGTCCGAGTCGGCCGGCAGGGGCCCTTCCCCCCTGAGGCGCGACAAACAGGACGGAAGGCGCACGGCGTATGGCGCGTGGTGGGGTGCGGAAGCCGTGAGACGTGAAACGTGGTCCGTGAAACCCATCAGTGGCCCACCGCGGCGGCGCCCTTTTCAGCGGTCAGGGTTCCCTCTCTGAAACGGTCGTAGCCGAAGGCGGCGATGAGCTCGGGCGTCCGCCCGGTGGCGACGAGTTCGGCGGTCTGCTCGCCTGCGACCGGGCCGGCCTTGAACCCCCATGTGCCCCAGCCGACGTCGACGATGAAGCCGTCCACGGGTGTCGCGGAGATGATCGGGGCGTAGTCGGGCGTCATGTCGCACAGACCCGCCCACTGGCGGAGCAAGCGCAGCTTCCCGACAGCTGGCATCAGCTCGAGAATGTGTGATGCAAGGCCCTCAGTGAACTCGAGTGAGCCGTTGGTCTTGTAGGACGTGAACGGATCGACGGCGGCGCCGAAGACCAACTCGCCACGAGCGGTCTGGCTGACGTAGACGTGAAGCGTTCCAGACACGACGACGGGATGGAGGAAGCGCTGAACGGGTTCGGTGACCGCCGCCTGGAGCGGAGTGGTCGTGATCGGCATCCTCACACCGGCCATCTCCGAGATGATCGAGCTCCACCCGGCGGTGCAGTTGATGACGACCGGCGCACTGATCGAGCCTGCCGACGTCTGGACCCCGGTGACCCGACCGGCGTCTACATCGATTCCGGTCACCTCGGTCTGTTGGTGAATGTGGACGCCTCGGGCGTCTGCACCCCTGGCATAGCCCCACACCACGGCGTCGTGACGAGCGATGCCTCCGGGCGGGTGCCACAACGCTCCCTCGATCGGATGGCCGACCCTGCGCGACGTATCGATCATCGGAGCCAGCTTCTTGATCTCACCGGGACCGATCACCTCCGAGTCGATCCCCTGGAGCTTGTTGACCTCGGCTCGCCACCGCATGGTGCGAAGCGAGGCGTCGGAGTGCGCGAGCGTCATGTGCCCACGTTGTTCGAACATGATGTTGAAATTGAGGTCGTCCGAGAGACGCTCGTACAGCCGGACGGAGCGGTCGTAGAAACGGGATCCTTCGGGCGTCAGGTAGTTGGATCGGATGATTGCGGTGTTTCGACCGGACCCGCCTCCTCCGATGTATCCCTGCTCCAGGACCGCCACACGGTCGATCCCGTGATTCGTGGCCAAGTAGTAGGCGGTTGCCAGGCCGTGAATCCCCCCGCCGATGATCACGACGTCGTACGTGGCGGCCATCTCGTGGCGGTGCCAGCTCCTCGGCCAGTCGTCGCCTGACAGTCCCTTGCGGAACAACGCGGCTGCTGAGAACTTCTGACCCATGGCGGTCCTCGCCGGAGAGCGGGTTTCCGGACCACGGCTCTCCGCCGTCCGGTAGCGTTTCGGGCACTGTAGAGCGCCGAGGGGTCGGCGGAGATCGCAGGGAGCGAACCATGTCTGAAGTTTCCGCATTCCGGAACGAGGCGACGTATTCGCAGACGCGGCTTCCGGTCGAACTCGCCTCGACGCTCATCCCGGCTGCCTACTTCGATGAGGCATTCTTCGAAGAGGAGCGATCGGCGCTCTGGTCGACCTCCTGGGTGTGCGTCGGTGTCCGTCCGGAGGTCTCGGAGGTCGGGCAGACGATCGTGCGGGCGGTGGCCGGAACTTCGCTGCTCGTGACCAGGGACAAGGAGGCCCGGCTGCGCGCCTTCCACAATGTCTGTCGGCATCGCGGTTCGCAGCTGCTCACATGTGATCAGCTCGTGAAGGCGAAGCGGTTTCGCTGCCCCTACCACGCCTGGGCGTACGCGTTGAGCGGAGAGTGTCTGGGCACACCGTTGTTCGAGGGCTCCGACATCCCCGAAGACCAACAGGCGATGTTCGACATGGGCGATGCCAAGGCATTCGACAAGGCCGACTACGGGTTGCTCGAGGTCGCGGTCGACAGCTGGGGCCCACTCGTGTTCGTGAATCTCTCGTCGGATCCGGTACCGCTGGATCAGTGGCTCGGTGACATCCCCGCTCGGTTCGCCAACTACCACCTCGAAGAGTGGGAGATCTCAGCAGGAAAGCGATACGAGATCGGCGCCAACTGGAAACTGATCGCCGAGAACTTCATGGAGTACTACCACCTCCCGTGGGTTCATCCCGAGCTGATCAAGGTCTCTCGGATGGAGGACCACTATCGCTATCAGGGGCGAGGCATGTACACGGGCATGATGACGAACCCCGTGTCGCAAGCCGACAACTCGGGTTGGCTACAGCTTCCGCCCGCCCCTGGCCTCACCGACGAGGAGCTCGTGTCCGGACGGTTCATCCATCTGTTCCCCAACGTCTCCATCTCGGTGCTGCCGAATCATGTGTTCGTCATGATCCTGACACCGGACGGGCCTGGCCACACGTCCGAACAGACCCACATCCTCACGCACCCGATGACGATGGTCTCGGAGGACTCGGCGGACGCCATGAGCAAACTCGCCGATTTCTGGGATCACGTCAACGCCGAGGACATCGAGATCGTCGAGCGGGTGCAAACCGGGATCTCGACGACGGCATACGCCGGTGGCCGCATGTGCTATCGGTTCGAAGAGCCGCTCCATCGATTCCAGAACATGGTGATCGATCGGATGGTCGGCATCGATCGGATCCCCGCGGGCGACCTCGAGGAGGGGATCAGCGTCTTCGGAGTGCGCTGACGGTCAGGCAGCGTGTATCGCCTGGACGACCGGCGCGAGTGCCTCGATCGACTCGATCGTGATGGGATCGACGACGAGCTGGATGTGGTCGATGAGACCGTCGAACTCGAGCAGCCGATCCGTGATCTGATTGGTGTCACCGGAAATCGGATCGATTCGCTTCTTGGCGGTGCGCTCGCCGCTTCCGGCGAGTTCGACGAAGAGCGCCGCAGATTTGACGACGTCCGTCGGGTCCCGACCAGCATCGACGAGGCTCGCGTCCAGCTGCTCGACCAGGCGTTCCAGCTTGTCGGGCCGGTTGCCGAAGTTGGCGAACCACTCGTTCCACCAGTCCATCTCTCCAGCCGTGATCTCCAGCATGCGCGGCCCGGTCGAGCCGATCATGATGGGCAGATCGGATCTGGCGGGCGGGACGAGCACGTTGTCGTCCTGGGTGAAGAACTCGCCGGTGAAACTCGAGCGGCCGGTTCTGATCAGGTCCGTGATGATCCTGAACTCTTCTTCGAAGCGAGTCACCCGCCGGTCGTAGGGAACTCCGTAGGCATCGAATTCCCGTTCGTTCCAACCGGATCCGAGCCCAAGCACCAGGCGCCCGCCACTGATCTCGTCGACGGTGCCTGCCATCTTCGCCAGGACGGCGGGGTTTCGGAATCCGGTCGGTGAGACGAGCGGTCCGAGAAGGACGCGGTCGGTGACTGCCGCGATCGCCGCGAGCACCGACCAACACTCCCACGGCCCCAGATCTTCTTCCTTGCGGCGATACAGGAAATGATCGCCGAGCCATATCGAGGCGTAGCCTGCAGCTTCGGCGGTCTCTGCCATGGTTCGATACTCGCTCCACGGAACGAACCGTTCGACCTCTGGAAGTTGGATCCCGATTTGCATCTCGATGAGTCAAGCAGGTCCGGGCTCAGATCGGGCGATGCCAGGCGAGCCACATCGATTCGACCTCGAAACCGAGCGACTCGTAGAGATGGAATGCGCCGGTGGGGTTCTCCGCGTGGACTCCGAGCGCGGCCTCAGTCATGCCGGCGTCTTTCAGAGCCCTGAAGCTCTCGCAGATCAACGCCGAGGCGACACCCTGCTTCCGCCACTTGCGGGCGGTGGATATGAACTCGGTGTATCCCCGCAGTCGTCCGAGAGCGGTGTTCTCCTCGTGGTTGATGTACGACTTGACCTGCCCTGCCACCTGATCGCCGTCCCAGGCGACGCGCCACAGGGAGATGTCCCGGTGCGGATGCTCCAGATACCACTGATAGTCGGCCTCGGTCGCCTCGGCCCATCCCCAGTGGTCTCTGAATGCCTCCTGGTCTGCCTCCCAGATCTGACGAAGCTGGGCTTCGGTCACGGGACGGATCTCGAGGCCGTCTGGCAGCGACCGGGTGGGGAGTTCGGCTTCGAGGCTGCGCGACATCGACGCGCCGTACGTTTCCACCGTGAACCCGAGAGATTCGTAGTGGTCGCAGATGTCAGGCTCCAGATCACGGTCGCAGAACCCCTTGAGGACGGCACCGCTGGTCGATTCGTTCTCGGAGGCGTTTGCCATGTTTCGATCGACGGCCGCAACGGCGAGCCGCATCCACAGCGGAGTCCCCCGGTGCGCAGGGTCGATGTGAGGCACGACCCAGTAGGTGGTCGGTTCGCCTGGAACGTCCGCCCATTCGACCCGGACGTATCCGGCCAACGATCCGTCGGGTGCGTCGACCATCACCATGTCCACTGCAGTGTCACAGTTGTTGAGGTGCGCATAGGAGTTGTCCAGGTCGTCCACGGTCGCTCGTTCATCCAGTCCGATCGCATGGTTCCACCGGTTCATCAGTGCAGCGATGGCAGCGTGATCGGTCGGTCCTGCGTAGCTGCGCGCCGTGAAGGCAGGAAGATCCGTAAGGTCGATGTCCATCATCGCTTCAAAAGCTATTCGAACCGCAGGTGACGTGCAGAGCAATTACACGAGTCGGCCGGATTCCCAGCCTCTGACGGCGTTGATGCGCGCAACGGCCTCGGCGGCCAGCAGCTCGTCGACGGTCACCGACTGCTCCGTGAGGTCACCGCTGGACAACAGTGCTGCACGACGGACTCCACCGAGGAGCCCGTCGGCGGTTGGCGGCGTGACCCATCTCCCGTCATGGAGAATTACGAGGTTGCCGATCGTGGTTTCGGTGACGTGGCCCGCACGGTTGACCATGATCACGTCGTCCGCATCAGGGAATCTCTTGCGTGCCTCGAGGTAGACCGCGCGATTCGTCGTCTTGTGATGGAGGAAGGGATCCTCGGGTCGGACCCGCTCGGTGTCGACTGCCAGGTCGATCGGTGTCCTCGATGGCTCGGGGAGTGGATCGGTCTCGACCGTGATCCAGCCGGTTCGATCGACCAGGAGCCGAACTCTGAGGCCATGGTCGGCGCCGCGGGTCGCTCGGTCGAGCGCAGACCTGACCTCCGCCGGATCGAGCGGCACATCGAAGTACCAAGCGGAGTCCGAGAGCCTCGACAGGTGCCTGGCCAATTCGTAGAAACCCGAGGACAGCTCCCACCGCATCGTCTCGATGAGCTTCAAGTCGGCGGAGCGGCGTTCCAGAACCCGTGTCTTGAGAACTGCCTCGGCAAACTCGTCGCCGGCGGTCGAGTCGTAGGTGATGCCACCACCGGTTCCATAGATCGCCCGGCCGGCCTCACGGTCGACGAGCACGGTTCGGATGGCGACATTGAAGGCCCACTCGGGGCCGGTCGGCCCCGGGCCCCCGAAGCCCACCGTTCCGCAATAGATGCCACGGGGGGTGTCTTCGAGCTCGGCGATGATCTCCATCGTCGCGACCTTCGGAGCTCCAGTGATGGAGGCGCATGGGAACAGCGCCCCGAAGACGTCCGAGAGGCTGGTACCCGGGTGTGGCCGCCCGGCCACCGTTGACGTCATCTGCCAGACGGTGTCGTACTTCTCGGTCGAGAACAGCTCTGGGACCTTGACCGAACCGGTGCGGCTGATCCGCCCGAGATCGTTCCGGACCATGTCGACGATCATGAGGTTCTCAGCTCGGTTCTTCTCCGATGAGAAGAGGTGGCGACGCTGCTCCTCGTCGTCGGCGAGACTGGTTCCGCGGGAAACCGTGCCTTTCATGGGTTTCGAGACGATCTGATCGTGGCGCCATTCGAAGAACAGCTCCGGCGACGCCGAGGCGACGGCCCACCGCCCGGCATCGATGTAGCTTCCGTAACCGCACGTCTGCGACGACGCCAGGTCGCGGTAGAGGGCCGCCGGGTCCCCGGAGAATTCGGCCGCAAGCCGGAATGTGTGATTGACCTGATACGTGTCTCCCTGGCGGATGTGCTCCCGGATCGCCGCCACTCCAGACCGATGACGCTCCTCGTCGATCGATGGTCTCCATGAGCCGACCTGGTAGCCGCCGCTTTCGTCGGTGGTCGGTCTGCGCCGCTCGAACACTGCGAACCAGGCGAGGGGCAGATCTGCGACGTCGGTGCCGGCGGGATCCCGGACGACCAGGGACGCGTCGAAGGCCGGGGCGGCCTCGTAGGCCACGAATCCAGCCACCCAGCGTTTGTCGGCGACAGCTGCCTCGGCGGCATCGAGAACAGATCGGACATCGTCGATATCGGTGGCCGAATAGACCTCGATGGGGTCGTCGAGCTGGAAAGAGCGCCGACGATGCGGTCTCAGATCGTCGAATCGGGCGAACATGGTGTCGATTGTGCCAGCGGAAGCTCAGCGCATCGTCGGATCGGGCGCCGAGGGAGGAGGAGTGAGGGTGAGGATCTCGGCGATCTTCCCGATCATGGTTCTCGTCTGCTCCTCGGAGCGGGGCCAGGCTCGTGTGCCCCGACAGGCCCGGGCGAAAGACTCGAGCATGACCCGGTAGGGATCGGAGCCGCCCGTGTTGACCCGTTCGATCGAACCATCCGCAGCAGAGATCTCGTAGGCATCGTCGGTCGTCGACGGGGTGAAGGGACGGTTTACGGTGAGGGTGCCCTCGGTGCCTCTGATCTCGAGCAGTTGGCGCTCCGGCATCTCGAACGAGCACAACACCGTTGCCAACGCCGTCTGGGTCGCGAGTGCCACCGACGTGGTCGCGTCGACGCCCGTGCCGCCGCTGGTCGCTGCGACGTGACAGACCTTGGGATTGTCCAGCAGTTCGAAGACCGGCCACAGCGTGTAGATCCCGACATCCCACAGAGCCCCACCACCGTGTGATGCTTTCCACCGATAGTTGTCGGCGTGGTCGGCGGAGATCGTGAAGCTGAACTCCGAACGGATCGAGCGGACGTCTCCGACCGCCCCGTTGCGAACCGCCTCGATCGCGGCGGTGGTTCGAGGATGGAACGGGGTCATGAAGGCTTCGGCGAGGATCACGCCGGCGCTCCGACACGCCGCGAACATCGCAGCCACGTCGTCCATCGAGGCGGCCAGTGGCTTCTCGCACAGGACGTGCTTTCCCGATTCGGCGGCCCGCAGCGTCCACTCCCGGTGAAGGGAGTTGGGGAGCGGGATGTACACGGCCTCGACATCGGGATCGTCGATCACCGATTGGTAGCCGGGTCTCGCCACCGCGGCGAGCGAGTCGGGCAAGGTGCTGTTCGAGGCTGCCGCCACCACCTCGACGTGGTCGGAGGCCCCGACCGCCGGGTAGATCGCCGCCTTGGCGACGAACGAATTGGCACCGATCACTCCGAGCCGAAGTGGGTCAGTCAAGCCTGATCACGCTCCCAGCCTCCTGAGCCGACCGGTGGCCTGCCTCGAGGACGCGCACGACGTCTCGGCTCGACGCCGGAGTCACTGCCAGCGGCTCTCCGAGGAGAAGATGATTCGCCAGGTTGACGTGGAATCCCCAGCCGGGATGGGGTTCGGGAGCCACGCGGGACTCGGTGCCATCGAATCTCTTGACCGTCAGATCGACCGGTGCCTCTGCGTGATGGGACTCTTCTCGCACGAATCCGCGCCCTGGGATGAGCCGCTCGTTCACCATGGGTCGGTAGTGGCCCTCCGCCGTACCGGCTTCGCCCTGAACATAGAACTTGGGTCGTCGGATCGCTGCGATGTCGGACTGTCGGAACGTTGCCTCGCGTCCATCGCTCCACGACATGTGGAGCGTGAGTTGATCGAGGTTCGTGGTGTCGTGCCAGACGCGTTTGTGACCGATGCAGCGCACCGCCTGCGGGCTCGACCCGTACAACTGGATGATCCAATCGACGTGATGGCTGCCCCAGTCGTAGATCGCCCCTCCCGAGATGGACTCCTCGCTGTGCCAGGCTCGGCAGGGGTGGCCGAAACCTCCGACGAACGTCTCGATGTTGAACACGTCACCGATCTCCCCGGACCGGATGAGTGACCTGAGTGCGAGATAGTCCCGATCCCAGCGCCGCGACTGGTGAACGGTCACGAGGAGGTCCCGGTCGGCGGCACGTGCGATGAGATCGTCTGCGTCCTCGGTCGTCAGACACATGGGTTTCTCGATGACTGCATGAATCCCTGCCTCCAACAGTTGTGTGGCGATCGAGGCGTGATGGACCGGAGGCGTAGCCACGATTCCGATGTCGACCTGGCCGTCTTCGATCATCTCGCGTACGTCTGTGTAGGTCGAGACTCCGGGAAAGTCGGCTTCTGCGGCTTTGCGGCGCTCGTCGCTGGGGTCGGCTGCCGCCCCGAACTCCAGCCCGGGCGTCTCGGTGCAGGCGAGCCCGTGTGAGTATCCCATCCCACCGAACGGTCCGTAGCCGACGACTCCGACCGTCAATGTGGTCGCAGCGGTGCGGCCCGTGATCGCCCGGTCGAGGTACGTGGCGAGCAGGTCGCTCCCTGCGATGGCGTCCGGATCCAGACCACTGATGACGCGTACGCCATCGGGACTCGGTCGCTCCAACAGGATCGGGCGATCGGAGAACCCGACACTCACGCTGGCCAGCACCCGGTCGCCCTCCTGGGGGGTCAGCTCGGACAGAGACGAGACGACTGCGATCTCGGCAGGGAGGCGGATGCCGGCGGTTGCGTCGGCGAGTTTCACGAACCACTCGGTCCGTGGAAGGGCGGTGTCCGAGCGCTGGTGTTCGATCGGTGGTCGCATCGTTTCGAAGTCCTGGAGTCGCTGTTGCGTTCGCAACGGTATCGGAAGCTCCGATCTAGTGGCCATCCGAGCCGTTGTACGCTCGCGCCATGGAACGGATAGCAGCAGGGGTCCATCAGGTCTCCAAGGGAGTCAACGCATTCATCGTCGACGGAGACCAGGGGGTGGCGCTGGTCGACACCGGGCTCCCGAAGCGTCACGGGGCGATCCTCGCAGGACTGTCGTCGATCGGCCGCGACCCCGGCGACGTCCGGGCGATCGTGATCACGCATGGGCACGCTGATCATGCCGGGGGAGCCGCGGTCCTCAAGCGTGAATCCGGCGCAGCCCTCGTGGCGTCAGGAGTCGATGCTCCTGTCATCCGGGGTGATCGTCCCGCCCCGTCACCGCCGATTCTGCAGTTCCCGGTGCTGCGCAACATCATCCGTCTGCTGCCCGCGGCCGAGGGCGTCGCGGTCGATCACGAGGTCACCGAGGGACCGATTCCCGTCGCGGGGGACATCCGCGTCGTCTCCACACCTGGTCACACCCCCGGACACATCTCGCTCCTGTTGGACAGAGATGGAGGAGTGCTCTTTGCCGGAGACTCTGCGATGGCGACGAAATCGGGTGGAATCCAGCGGGGCTACATGAATCGGAAGACACCCACATTCGACGCCAGTCTGCGAGCGATGTCCGAGCTCGAATTCGAGATCGCCTGCTTCGGGCACTCGGCTGCCATAACGGGCGGAGCTTCCGGGGCGTTCCGAGCCTTCACAGCGGGGTTGTGAGGGGCTCTCAGCGGTCGTCGGAGCGTGCCGCCCGAAGCACGTCGTCGATCGGCGACGTCGCCAGGTCTCCGAGCTCTTGGACGTAGTCGTACCCGAAGCGTCCTTTGATGCACAGATTCCCTTGCGTCACCGAATGGTCGAGCGGTGACGTCACCTTGACGATGCGGTTGTCCTGGACGTGGAGCTCGAGGTTGCAGCCGATGGCGCAATACGAGCACACCGTTCGCGTCACGGTTTGGCGCTCCTCATCCCAGAGCCCTGCTCGGCGCATCTCGTACTCGGACCGGAACTGCAGTGCACCGGTCGGGCACACACCCACACAGTTGCCGCAGAACACGCAGGCCGAATCGGTGAGCGGGGTGTCGAGCTCGGTGGAAATGCGAGCGTCGAACCCCCGTCCTGCCACCGCGATGGCGAAGGTGTTCTGCGCTTCCTCCCCGCACGCCTGGACACACTTGTAACAGAGGATGCAGCTGGCGTAGTCGCGGATGTAGAGGGCGTTGTCGACCTTCACCGGCTGATCGACGGTCTCGGCGGTGGACCCGTCGGGCACAGGATGATGACCGGCGTGGCGACGGTCTCGATCATCGTGCGGTCCCGACGGGGCGCCGTATCGGGCGGCGTCGACACCGTATCGCTCCATCCATTGCGCCATCTCGCTGTTCGAGAGGTCCGTGGACGAGTCGAGAAACTCCAGCACCATCTTGCGCGAATGGCGCACCCGTTCGGAGTCGGTGTCGATCACCATGCCATCCTCGACCTCGCGAGAACACGACGGCACCAGTGTCCGGGACCCCTCGACCTCTACGACACACACCCGGCAGACGTTCACCGGTGTCAGCGTCGACACCCAGCACAGAGTGGGTTGCTCGCTCCCGATCTCACGACAGGCGTCGAGGATGGTGGAGCCCTCGCCGACGTCGATTCGAGTCCCATCGATGGTCACTGAAACGGTCATATCCGGCTCCGGTCCCACGTCCCACGTCCCACGTCCCACGTCAGATCTGTTGCGAATCCTCGGATGGGGCCGACAGCCGACAGCCGACAGCCGACAGCACCTTCCACGCGGCTACGGGCAACCACGCAAGACGGCAAGAATGCGCTCATATCAGTCCCATCTTGATCGCCGATTGGACGGCGGACGCGGCGGTGTGGCCGAGACCGCAGATGGAGGCGTCCTTCATCGCCCGGTCGATGTCGTCGATGAGCCCGGTCTCGAGTGGCAGCCCTCCCGTCAGGTTCCGGGCGAGAGCTTCCTCCATGCGCACCGTCCCGACCCGGCAGGGGACGCACTGGCCGCACGATTCGTCACGGAAGAAACGGGCGATTCGGCGGACGACCGAGCGCATGTCCGCGGCGTCGTCGTACGCCACGACGACGCCCGATCCGAGGCTGAGTCCGGCGGCCCGGGTGTCCTCGAACGTCAAGGGCAGGTCGAGCATGTCGGCACCGATGAAGCTTCCGGCTGCGCCGCCGAGCAGAACCGCGACCAGGCCGTCGGGCACTCCACCGGCCATGTCGAGGAGCTCCCGGAGCGTCGCTCCGAACTCGACCTCGTAGACCCCCGGTCGGTGAACGACGCCGCTGACGCAGAACAGTCGCGTTCCGGTCGAATCGGCCGTGCCGGTCCGCGCGAATGCGGCGCCGCCCAGCAGCACGATGTCGGGCACGTTGATGAGCGTCTCGACGTTGTTCACCACGGTCGGCTTGCCGAAGAGGCCCGCTTGGGTGGGGAAGGGCGGTTTCTGGCGCGGCTCCCCCCGGTACCCCTCGATCGAGTTGAACAGCGCGGTCTCCTCACCGCATATGTAGGCGCCCTGGCCCCTGCGGATCTCGATGTCGAACGTGATGCCCTCGCCGAGAATGTCCTCACCGAGCAGACGAGCCTCGGTCGCCCGGTCGATCGATTGTTGGAGAGCGTCGGCCGCACCGGGGTACTCGCCCCTGATGTACAGGTATCCCTTCTCTGCTCCTGTTGCGAATCCAGCGATCGTCATCGACTCGATCACGGCGAAGGGGTCGCCTTCCATGATCGTCCGGTCCTTGAACGTGCCGGGCTCGGACTCGTCTGCATTGCAGACGAGGTATCGAATGTCCGACTCCGACTCGGCAACACCCTTCCATTTGAGGCCGGTCGGGAACGCGGCCCCACCACGTCCGCGCAGGCCGGAGGTGGCGACTTCGCCGATGACGGCGTCGGGGCCCATCTCGAGTGCGCGTTCGAGTGCTGCGTAGCCTCCGTGCTCTTGGTAGGAGTCCAGGCTCGACGGGTCGACCTTTCCGATCCGGTCGAGGAGGTCGATCGACCTCTTGGGAATCGCCGGACCACGCTCCGGTGGATCCTCACCCTCGAGCGCGGCTTCGACGGCGCCCGGATCGGCCGGAGCGATGACAACGTCGCGATCCCCGGCGCGCTGAACGAAGGCCGCCGATCCGAAGTCGCATTGCCCGAGACAGGGGCTTGCCAGGACGTCGTCGCGACCCTCGAACGCTTCCAGAACACGCTCGCCCCCGGTGGCCCGGCAGGCGGTGTCATCGCAGACGTGCGCAACCCGAGTGGGGCGTTTCTCGGTCGTCAGCAGGGCGTAGAACGTGGCAACCGAATAGATCTCGGCAGGGGGAACATCGAGGCGTCGGCTGATCTCATCGATGGCACCCGGTGAGATCCACCCGATCTCGCTCTGAACGGCAGTCAGTGCCGGCAGCAGCAGATGTCTCAACGATCGAGCTCGGTGGCCGCCTGCCACGGCACGTCCGCTGTGGATCTCGATCTCGGCGTTCGGTACGGCTGCCTGGACGGCTCGACGCTCCTCGTCGGTGGAGGCGGCGCCGATCAGTCTGAGATCCATGTCAGAGCTTCTCCACGCGTACGGCTGTCGCCTTGAAATCGGCTGTGCCGGACTTCTGGTCCCAGGCGTCGATGGTGAGCACATTGACGTCGACGTCGTCGGGAAAGTGGATCGGTAGGAACATCAGGCCCGCTCGGAGGTCGGAGCTGATCCGGACCGGTACATCGAGTGAGCCCCTCCGTGACGACACTCTGACGACGTCGTCGTCGGAGACGTCGAGGTGGTCGGCGTCCGTGGGGGAGAGCTCGAGGACTCCTCCCGGTCGACGCGGAGACGAGTAGCCGCCGGACTGGACACCGGTGTTGTACGAGTCGAGCTGGCGTCCGGTGGTGAGCCGGTACGGATACTCGGGCGAGAGCACGTCGGCAGGCAGCGCATGCGCCACCGGGGTGAACTGAGCTCGCCGCCCCACGTCTTCGCTCCACAGTCTGGAGTGAAGGAACTGCTCACCGGGGTGGCTCTCGTCGTAGCACGGCCACTGGATGCCGCCGAGTTGCTCGAGCCTCTCGTAACTCATACCTGCATGCGGAGGCGACAGGCTCCGGCACTCGTCCCAGATCTGCTCGGGTGTCGGCATGCCCCAATCGAACCCGAGCCGGCGTGCCATCAGGTGGAGGATCTCGGTGTCGGTACGCGCCTCGCCGGGCGGTTCGAGCGCCTTGCGCACGAGCTGCACCCGTCTCTCCGACGAGGTGACCGTCCCATCCGACTCGCACCAATCTGCTGCGGCCGGGAAGACGACGTCCGCCAGTGACGCAGTCTTCGTCAGGAACATGTCCTGGACGACGAGAAAGTCGAGCCCTTCGAGGGCACGACGGGTGACGGCCACATCCGCCTCCGACTGGGCGGGGTTTTCACCGATCACATAGAGCGCCCTGAGTTTCCCCGCCTCCATCGCCTCGAACATCTGGGTGAGGTGCCATCCGCGCTTCGGGTTCAGGTCGACGCCGTAGGCCGCCTCGAACTTGGCGAGATGTTCGGGATTCTCGACGTCCTGAAAGCCGGGCAGTTTGTTCGGGAGCGCGCCCATGTCGCCCCCGCCCTGGACGTTGTTCTGTCCTCGGATCGGGACCAGCCCGGATCCATAACGCCCGACGTGTCCTGTCAGCAGTGCCAGATTGATGAGAGCGAGCACGTTGTCGGTGCCGTTGTGGTGCTCGGTGATGCCCAGCGTCCAACAGATCTGGGCGGTCGGCGCCTTCGCATACCTGATCGCCATCTCCTCGATGAGCTCCGGAGGCACGCCGGTCTCAGCGGAGGCCCGCTCGAGCGTCCACTCCTGGACCGAATCCCGGTAGGCCTCGAAATCGCTCGTTGCGTGCTCGATGAAATCGGTGTTGGCGAGACCCTGTTCGATGATCACCCGAGCCATGCCGTTGGCGAGTGCGATGTCGGTGCCGACGTCGATGCCGAGCCAGACGTCCGCCCACTGGGCGGTCTCGGAGCGCCTCGGGTCGACGCAATACATCCGGGCCCCTTTGTGAATGCCCTTCAGAACGTGATGGAAGAAGATGGGATGGGCGGCGCGGGCGTTGGAGCCCCACATGATGATGAGATCGGTGTTCTCGATCTCCTCATAGGAGCTGGTACCGCCGCCTGCGCCGAGGACGGCCGCCAGACCGGCGACCGAGGGAGCGTGTCAAGTGCGGTTGCAGCTGTCGATGTTGTTGCTGCCCATGGTGACCCGGATGAACTTCTGGGCCAGATAGTTCAACTCGTTGGTCGCCTTCGAGCAGCTGAACATCCCGACGGCGGTGCCGCCGTGGGTGTCGCGAACAGCGGAGAGGCCCGCTGCTGCCCGGTCGAGCGCCTCCTCCCACGATGCGGGACGCAAGACGCCGTCCTCCCGAACCAGCGGGGTGGTCAGTCTCGACCTGCGGTTTGCTCGCTTCGTCACGATCTCATCACCTCCTTCCCGGCCTCCGGCTCTCGGCTCTTGGCCTTCTCGCCATTGTGGCGGATCATCCGTGTCGGCGGGCGGTGACTGGCGGGATTCCCACATGGTGGAACCGCAGCCTGGCTCACCCGGCCGCGTTAGACGCTCCCGCTGGTGTGCGTCTGTTCTTGGGACAGCGACCGTCACAAGTTGGTTGTGGCGGGTCCAGAACCGTGGAGTTCGCACTGTCCCAAGAACGTCGAATGGTCGGGTTGCGGAGTTCGATGAGTGCTGCCGCGGTCGTGACACGGTTACGGCCGTCGTTCTTGTCAGTCGCCGCGCCACAACCGCAGAGACTTGCCAGCTTGTTGCGCGATCGCAGCTCCCGACAAGAACTCCTTCAGACGGAGTGGCGTGGAACCTGAAGCGTGAAGCGTGAAACGAGCGAGCCGCCAGGCGAGCTCAGAACAGGCCGACGACGTCTCCGTCGTCGTTGATATCGACCTTGAGGTAGGCCGGTGTGGCGCCGAGGCCAGGCATGGTGCGCATCTCGCCGAGGAGGGGGTAGATGAAGCCGGCCCCGACGCTGGCCCTGACCTCTCGCACCGGGACGGTGTATCCGGTCGGTGCACCTTTCATCGCGGGATCGTGGCTGATCGAGAGATGGGTCTTCGCCATGCAGATCGGGAGGTATCCGAATCCGGCCTCCTCGAACTCGCGGATCTGCTGGGTTGCGAGGGGCGAGTACTCGATGTCACCGGCGCCGTAGATGTCCTTGCAGATGATGTTGATCTTGTCGGTGATCGACATGTTGAGCGGATACAGGTACGAGAACTCATTGGGCTCTTCGCACGCCTTCACCACGGCCTCGGCCAGTTCGACGGCCCCCTCGCCGCCCTTCTCCCAGTGTTCGGCGAGAACGGCGTCCGACGCGCCCGCTTTGAGCGCCTTCTCCTTGATCAGGTTGACCTCTGCCCACGAGTCGGTTGGGAACGAGTTGATCGCGACCACGACGGGGACGCCGAATCGCTTGGCGTTCTTGATGTGGGCCTCGAGGTTCGACATCCCGGCATTGAGCAGTGCGAGGTTCTCCTCGGTGTAGACCTTGTCGAGCGGGCGGCCTGCAACCACTCTCGGGCCACCACCGTGGGTCTTGAGCGCCCGTACCGTCGCAACCAGGACGACGCAGTCCGGAGTGAGTCCCGACGTCCGACACTTGATGTCCATGAACTTCTCCATGCCCATGTCGGCTCCGAACCCGGACTCGGTGACGACGTAGTCGCCGAGGTGGAGGGCGACACGGTCGGCCAGGATCGAGCTGTTTCCGTGGGCGATGTTGGCGAACGGCCCGGCATGAACCATCGCCGCCTGGCCCTCGAGCGTCTGCATGATCGTCGGATGCAGAGTGTCCTTCATGAGCACGGTCACCGCCCCGGCCACACCGAGATCCTCGAGTGTCAGCGGTTTCCCGTCCTTCGACGCCCCGAAGACGACCCTTCCCACCCGCTCGCGCAGATTGCGGAGCGCAGAGGCGTAGCTGTCGCCGTCGACCAACGCCAGGATCGCCATCAGCTCGGATGCGACCGTGATGTCGAAGCCGGTCTCCCGGGGACGGCCGTCGGCACGTCCACCCAGACCGACGATGACATTCCTGAGTGTGCGGTCGTTGATGTCGACCACGCGGTTCCACTGCAGCTTGAAGGTGTCGATGTCCAGGCGTGAGAGTCCGAGGTCCAACAGTTGGTCGTCGTTGAGTCGAGACTCGTGATACCAGCGAGCATCGATGGCGGCGGCCACCAGGTTGTGGGCGGCGGTGATGGCGTGGATGTCTCCGGTGAGATGGAGGTTGAACTCGTCCATCGGGATGACCTGGCTGTAGCCGCCAC